>JAAYUZ010000046.1 GCA_012517385.1 Treponema sp.
CCCATACCCTCAGGCAAATGCTCCATGCTGATAGACAAGTTGTAAGCAGGCGATTATGGCCAATAGGGACTATCGCCTGGTGGCGGTTATTGAGATTGGTTCTACCGGTATTCGACTTGTTGTAGCAGAGTTAAAACCATCCGGCGACTGGCATGTGGTTGATCGGGCTGGAAAGCCCGTAGCCCTTGGCCGGGATGTCTTTACCAGAGGTATTATATCCCGGGAATCAATGCTAGCTAGTATTGCGGTTCTTCGTAATTACCGGGAACTGCTGAACGGTTGGGGCATTGATGACCCGGATATTCATGTCATTGCTACCAGTGCCCTTAGAGAAGCCCGAAATCGGGATATGTTTATTGACCGGGTATTTCTTCAGACAGGATTTAAGATTGTAGTAGTAGAAGGGATTGAAGAAAACCGGCTTATGTACCTGGCGGTCCGTTTTGCATTACAGGATGACCGGCCACAGTTCAGTCGATCTAACTCGGTTATTATTGAAGTCGGAGGCGGTTCCACAGAACTGATGCTGTTGCGCCGGGGGAAAATGGTAGCTGCCCATAGTCTCAGGCTTGGAACTATTCTGGTAGATCAGCAGGTACGGCAGACCATGGGGTCTAACATCTATCTGCAGCGGTTTCTCACCGAAAGTGTGAATAATACCTGTGAATCCCTGAATGTAGAACTCGACTTAAGTCATATTAAAATTTTTATTGTAGCCGGCTCTGATGCGCGTCTGGTAGCCAGCCGTTTCGGGGTAGAATTAAATAAAAATTGCTGGGTTGTGGACCGGCGGGTTTTTATTGAATTTGTGGACCGCATTAAAGGGTACAGTATCGAAGAGTGTGTCCAGAAACTCAGAATTCCCTTTGCTGAAGCGGAGGGGATTATTCCAGGGCTGCTTACCTACAAGTTGTTTCTAGAAAAGACCGCTGCCACGGAACTTATAGTACCCAATGCTTCGATCCGTGAAGGGATGCTCATCAACCTTTCCCAGGGTGTGGACCCGAATCTGCAGGAAGAGTTTTATTCTCAGGTTATTGCATCGGCAATCAATCTGGGAAAAAAATACCGCTTTGATGAAAATCACAGCCGCCATGTTACCGCCCTGGCCCTTAACCTTTTTGATGCTCTCCTTACCATGCACGGCATGGATCGTCGGGCCCGGCTCCTCTTGGAAGTGGCGGGGCTGCTTCATGATGTGGGAATGTTTATTCGCAGTTCCGGGCACCATAAACACAGTCAGTATATATTAGCTAATTCAGAGATTTTTGGCTTGCATCAGGAAGACCTGGATGTTATTTCCAATGTGGTCCGGTATCATCGAAAGGCTCCTCCCAATGCTACCCATATTGCCTTTATTGCGTTGCAGCGGGAGGACCGGATTCTTGTATTGAAGCTCGCTGCTATTCTCAGGGTTGCCGATGCTCTGGATAGAGGTCATGCCCAGCGTATAAAGGACATTAAGGTTGAGCAGCGGGAAGATGCTATTCTCATTACCGTTATGGGGAGCCATGATCTAACCTTGGAACGATTAGGTCTTGAGGAAAAGTCCGACATGTTCCAGGATGTGTTTGGGTATAAAGTAATTTTGTTGTAGGTGGTTTATGCAAACCGTTCCGTTTCGTTATTTTAACCGGGATCTTTCCTGGGTCGATTTTAATGCCCGTGTTTTGGGTGAAGCCCTTCGCCGGGATCTCCCTGTGCTGGACCGTTTAAAGTTCCTGACCATAGTTGCATCCAATTTTGATGAGTTTTTTATGGTCCGTGTGGCGGCAATAAAACGGGCCCAGCGGATGAATCTGGGACGGGATCCCGCGGGACTCCTTCCGGAAGAACAGCTTCGTCTTATAGCTGAAAAAGTTAAGGGTATTACCAGAGAAACCTATAGATGCTTAAACGAAGAGGTCCTGCCTGAGCTATCGAAGGCGGGACTGGAACTGATACGGCCCGCAGCTTATAGCCAGGCTCAGTTTGAGTATCTGGAGAACCTGTTTCTAAAAGAAGTCTTTCCTATTTTAACACCCCTCCGTATAGAGGATGATGCGGAACCTCCCAGTATGGGTAATCTGAAACTCCATGGGGCGTTTCTTCTTGATAATGGAAAGGTTGCCATTGTTCAAATTCCTACAGCCCTAGACCGTATCATCTGGCTCCCCCCGGAACCAAACCAGGTAAAGCCCTGGGCCTTACTCGATGATGTGGTGATGTTGTGGGCCTCCCGTCTCTTTAATGGCTATACCATTAAGGAAGGGATGCTCTTTAAAGTCACCAGAGACGCGGACTTTTCGGTAGACGAAGAGCGGGATGAGGACTTTGTAGAAGCCATGGCCGAGGTTCTTCAGAACCGGGAGCATTCATGGCCGGTCCGGCTTTCCTGTTCCGGTAATAGTCCTGTTTTAAAGGAACGTATTGCCCGGCTACTTAAACTTGATGAGTTGGATATTTATGAAATGCCCGGTCCGATTGACCTCCGGTCACTTTCTGAACTGGCTTTTATCAAGGGATTTGACCAGTTTCGTGAACCACCATGGCCTCCACTCTGGCCGGTTGAACTACCCGAAGATGAACCCCTGTGGGAAACCTTACATGAGAAGGATGTGCTCCTGCAGCTTCCCTATCATAGCTTTGATCCTGTGGTACGCTTTATCCAGGATGCATCAACAGACCCCCGGGTATTGTCTATAAAGATTACCCTGTACCGTACAAGCGGCGATTCTCCCATTGTAAAAGCCCTGGAACAGGCTGCCCGGAATGGAAAGCAGGTAACGGTTCTGGTGGAACTTAAGGCCCGTTTTGACGAGGAACGAAATATAACCTGGGCTTCCCGCCTGGAACGGGCTGGTGTCATCGTGGTCTACGGTATTGCCCAGCTCAAGGTCCATGCAAAGATCTGTCTAGTCGTAAGGCGGGAAGATAATGGGATTTGCCGGTATGTGCACCTCTCTACGGGTAACTATAATGATAAAACTGCCCGTCTTTACAGTGATCTAAGTCTTTTTACCATTAACCAGCAGATAGCCCAGGATGCAACCCTCTTCTTTAATATGATCACGGGCTATTCGGTGATCCAGAGTATGCAGCAATTGATAATAGCACCGGTGAATCTGAAGCGTCGGCTTATAGAACTCATTGACCGGGAGGCGAAACGGTCCAGCCAGGAATACCCGGGTAAAATTGTTGCTAAGCTCAATTCCCTGGCCGATGTAGAAGTGATTAATGCCCTCTATCGGGCTAATCAGGCTGGAGTTTCCATTCAATTGAATGTACGGGGTATCTGCATGCTGGTCCCAGGGGTTCCTGGGCTTTCGGAACATATACAGGTGGTGAGTATCATAGACCGATATTTGGAACATTCCCGTATTCTGTATTTTGCAAATGGTGGTGCCGAGGAAATTTATATTTCCAGTGCAGATTGGATGAGCCGAAACCTGGATCGCAGGATAGAACTCATGGTGCCACTTCTGGATGCTTCCGTTACCAATACGGTAAAGGGCATTCTGTTCAGTTTCTTTAAGGATAATACCCACAGCCATGTACTAGCACCGGATGGGGTCTGGTCCCGGCGTTCACCAGACACGGATGAAGAGGCTTTCCGTGTTCAGGAAGCCCTGTACACCGAGCTGAAGCTTGCCAGTGAACTTTCCCGTACCGCACCCCGGCAGGAATTTATAGTCCGCCGTCGTCCTCCAGCTGAATAAGGGATACCCAAAGGATAGTCCATGAAACGAATCATTTTACAACCCGGACAGGAACACCGCCTGCTTGCGGGTCACCCCTGGGTTTTTGATAACGAAGTAAAGAGTGTTGTAGGCCCCGATGGCATCCCTAAGGTTTGCCCCGAAGGACTTGCAATCCTTGAACCGGGAGAACTGGTGGATGTAGAAAGCTCCCGGAAAACCTACATAGGCCGGGCTTTTGCCAATCCGCACTCTAAAATAGTAGCTCGATTGTTTTCTCCATCCAAGGAAGGGGTGGATAAGGGATTCTTTAAGGCCCGGCTCCGCAATGCGGTAGAGCGGCGCCGACGGAATTATAATCTGGAAACTGAAAGCGAGCGGCTTGTATTCGCCGAGGCGGATCTTTTGCCGGGACTTATTATTGACCGCTTTGTTGGTTGGCCTGCGATTCAGGCAGAACCCTATATTGTAGAGAAAAACAAGTCTGGTCAAACCATACATTTTGATATGCTTCGGGATGCCCTTGGTGCCCCCGGGATCTGGCTTTCGGTTCAGTTTCTTTCCTATGGGCTGGATCTACGAAAAGAGCTTATTCTTTCTGCCCTGGAAGAAGTAATAGGGCCTGTTCAGGGTATCATTGAACGGGACGACAGCCAGGTGCGCAGTCTTGAGGGGCTTCCCCGTGTATCGGACGTTGTCAGCGGAACCTTTCCCGAGGGCGGAATCTGTATACTTGAAAACGGCCTGCCCTTTATAGCCGACCCTGTGGAGGGCCAAAAAACCGGGCACTTTCTGGATCAACGGGACAACCGGCTCCGGGCCGCCAGATACACAACGGGGAAGCAGGTGCTTGATATGTGCTGCCATACCGGCGGTTTTGCAATCCATGCGGCCAGAGCCGGTGCGTCTTCGGTGCTGGCGGCGGATATCTCTCCTCAAGCCCTGGACATGGTTCGTAGAAATGCCCTGCTTAATGGGGTTTCGGACCGGGTCTCTGTAGAAGCGGGGGATGTGTTCGAGCTCCTGCGTTCCTACGAACGAAAACATTCCCAGTTTGATGTAATAATTCTGGATCCGCCGGCCTTTACAAAGTCTCATAAGGCCATAGAGGGGGCAATCCGAGGCTACAAGGAAATAAACCTCAGAGCCCTTTCGCTGCTGCGGCGGGGTGGTGTGCTTGTTACCTGTTCATGCAGTCAGGCAATGACAGAAGGCCGGTTTAAGGCCATGATCCAGGATGCCGCTATGGATGCGGAAAAACGGCTCCATCTGCTGGAGTTTGGATACCAGGCACCTGACCACCCGATTCTGGTGGGGTATGAAGAGTCATTGTATCTTAAATGTGGTGTATATCAGGTCCTTTAGAATTATTTCTTATAACAGATGCTCTAAAAGTATCTTTATTCCGATAGCGATTAGAATGATGCCGCCAGCAAGTTCTGCCCGTTTTTCGATAAGGTACCCAATCCGTTTGCCAAATTCAAAGCCTAGAAGGCATACCGTAAAGGTTATGGCCCCAATGACTGCCGCTGGTGAAAGTATGGATTTCCCGAGCAGGCTATAGGAAAGACCTACCGCAAGTGCATCGATGCTTGTGGCTACAGAGAGGGTAAGGAGGGTCCTGGTATCCCGTACATCGGTTTTGCTTATCCGCTCTGATTCTCCGTTATCTTCACATGCTACTGGTTCAGCTTCAAAAGATTCTTTAACCATCTTTCCGCCAATGAAAGCCAGCAGGATAAAGGCAATCCAGTGAGCTAAATTTTGTATCACCGCGCGGAAGTTCATCCCTAACAGCCAGCCCAGAATCGGCATGGCAAACTGAAACATCCCAAAGAAAAAGGAACCGCGAAGGATATGACGGGGTTTTAGTTGGTCCGTACAAATCCCGGAGGAAACAGAAACGGCAAAGGCATCCATCGAAAGCCCAAGGGCGATGAGAAGGGTCTGAAACATGGGCCTCAGTATGTGCGAATCAGGAGCTTTTTGGCAAGCTGTTCCATGTTTTCTTTTGCCTTACCCTTTGGCAATTGGCCGATTTCCCGTAAAGCCCGATCGGTATACATCTGGGCAAAATCGCGAGCATCAGCAACACCACCGAGTTGTTGGGTAAGGTACAGTATGGCAGTTATGTCACTTTTAGGGAAATTTTCAGTCTGAACAAGCCGGGTCAGGGTTCCCTCTGTATCATGACGCAGGGCACATATAAGCGGCAGGGTTACCAGTCCAGATCGGAGGTCGTTCCCCACAGGTTTTTTTAATTCCGATTCATTACCCGTATAGTCCAGAATGTCATCTATAATCTGAAAGGCCATCCCAATATTGTAGCCGATCCGTCTAAGCCGCTCCGTCACCTGTTCAGGAGTCTTGGCTTCCGCCGCTCCGACATGGCAGGCGAGAGAAAAGAGCAGGGCTGTTTTACCGATGATTTTTTTTACATAGTTCCGTACTGAAAGGGATGGCTTCCAGCGGTCCGCATCCTGATCCAGTTCCATGGCACAGATAACTGAAATGGCCTTGCCAAGGTTGATAGCATTCTGTGGAGTGGTATATTCAGCAGCCACAAGAAAACAACGGGATAACAGGAAATCCCCAATCAGAACCGCATCCTTTTTCCCAAATTTTGTATGAATAGCCGGCAGCCCCCGACGTAATGGAGAATCATCTATCACATCATCGTGAATCAGGGTTGCGGTGTGCAGCATTTCAATGGCTGCCGCTAGAGGGTAAATTCGTTTGGGGTCCGGAGTCCCGAACTGGGATGACAGAATGAGCATCCCAGGCCGGAGCATCTTCCCCGGGTACGTAAAAAGGTCTGAAAGAGCTTCCTGGATAATAGGATTCGAAGATGCGGTCGCTTTCTTAATGTACTCAGACACAGCCCCCAGGGCTGTGTCCATACCGGGGAAGGATGTCCAAAAATCTGGCATTTTTGCTAATATCAATCCTTTTTGCTGGGGTTATCCAGGTATAAATAGTGCTTACGGGCAAAACGGGTACCGTTCCACCACTTTTTAAAGAGGGGAACCACCCAGCAGTCGAGCCCAAAGGCCCGGCCAGCACCGCCAAGCATCAGGAATCCGGCGAAAATAAACCATACCTGGTCCCATGCAAACATACCAGACAGGGTAAAGACGATGCACATCACAATGGAAGCTGCTGCTGCCCACCAGGTAAAGAGTCCCCCGAAAAGTGCAAGTCCTATACCGATTTCTGCAGCTACTACCATAAGCTGGAAAGCCTGGAAGGGAATATGGCTTGCTAAACCATCCATAAAGGTTGTCCTGAACCAGGTTGCTACAACCCCCTGGGGATTAAAAATCGGTTTGCTTAGATCCCAGATTTTCCCGAACGCATGGGTCACCGCCTCGGTCCCGGCCGGTACCGCAGCCCCTGCGGCATCGGCTACCTGTTCGGAAGCGGCGGCCACAGCGTCATAGGCAGGCTGTGCCGCCTGGGTTACCACCGCAGCTCCCTCCTCAGCCCATTCAGACGCTGCTGCTACAGCATCGGCTCCTGCTGAAGCTGCTGCCTGGATCGCCTGAGCTGCGGCAGTGCCGGCCTGTTTAACTCCGGGGCTGAACATCCAGGTAGACTTGCTTCCTGTACTCCAGGCCAGCCAGCCCTCACCAATCTTGTTTACACCCTCCATCACCCACATGAGTCCCAACCAAAGCCTCAGCGGCAGGAGCCAATACCCCCGGGTCCGATAGGAGCCAAACCCGTGTACAATGTTTCGGTGATGCTCCATGTTAAGGAATTCATGTTTCAGGTATTCCCAGCATTGGTTAATCCCCGCTACACCGAGAAGATAATGGAGATTGATAAGATGCTTCATGGCCATGGCAAGCAGGCCCGATAATTTCATGCCCCCTGCGTTGGAAACAGCGTATTTTCCGCCCACAGAAACCATAAAGCCATGATAGTTAGACTTGAATGTCTTTGTAGGAGTACCATCGATCATGGCAGCAATATTGTGGGCTGCTACATCGGCGGTCTGCAGGGCCGTTTCGACAATCTGCGGCAGAGGTTTATTGTTCTCGATAAACCAGATATTGTCTCCCACCAGGAACACATTCTGATAATCGACGGAGCGCATTTCTGCGTTCACCAGTATACGACCCTTCTTACCGGAAATATCCCGGTGTTCCTTTTTAAACTTACAGTCCGCCAGGCCGCAGGTGCCATGGGCTTTCATGATTTCACAATCCCTGTTACCACAACGCCCCTTGGTCAGGTCCAGCATTCCCGCAAAATGGCAACCCTGCACACCGGCGGTCCATACAAAGGTGTCGGTTTCGATGGTAGATCCATCCTTCAGTTTTACGATTCCCGGTTCAGCCCCGACAATGGGGGTATTGGTTTTAAGCTCTACCTGGTGCTTTTTAAGATATGTCTCCACCTTGGCCCGCAGGTCTTCTTCCAGAATGGGGAGTATGGTGGGAAGGGCTTCTACGACGATTACCTTTACTTCATCCCGGGCAATGAGCCATTTTTTGCACATCTCGTCCCGCCATTCAAGCAGCTCACCCGCAAGCTCAATGCCGGTAAAGCCAGCCCCGGCAACAACAAAGGTCAGCATCTTTTGCCGCTGTTTAGGATCCTGGACTGCCACTGCCTTCTCAAAGGTTTTTTCAATATGGTGCCGAATTTTAACAGCATCATCGAAGGACCAGAGCGTAAAGGCATTTTCCTTAATGCCCGGTACTCCAAAAAATTCAGGTTCAGCACCGGAGCCTATGACCAGGTAATCGTAGGGGTAACGATTAGTTGGGGATATAGCCACCTGTTCTTTGAAGTCTATGGTTTCTATAGTATCAAGGACCACCTTAACTTTGGATGCCCCAAAAATCTTCGCAAAGGGGATCCGTACCGAATCAGGTTCTACCCGGTGTCCGGCAACCTCATGCAGCTCGGTCATCAATGTATGAAAGGGATTTTTATCTATCAAGGTGATGGAAATATCGCTGCGTTTCTTATACTGTTTAGCCAGTTTCTTTGCAGCTTCGATACCACCATAGCCTCCGCCGACAATAAGTATCTGTTTTGTTTCGCCCATTGTGAAAACTCCTTAAGAAATAAGGTTGCATAATCGGTGTTATTTTTATCGTTATATAAAACTTAAGTTGTGAACAGACCGATTATTTTCATATAAAACACAGTATATGGTGCTTTTTATATTGTGGCAAGGGTTTGCTGACTGGATAAGTCAAATACTTTTAATAAAAATATATCCATAAGGATTGATTCAATAGCATTGCCCATGGAACGCAATTGTATATCCCATTCTGCTAAGGTTGCTAAAACCAGCATGGTACTGCGGAGGGAATACCGTTTTGCCGCTTCCCTATAGTCCCGTTGTGCCCGGGGAGAACTGAGTCCAATTTTTTTTAATTCAAAATCATTGAGCTGTCGAGCATGAACAAGTTCCAGGTAGTCTGACAATTTTCGGAATGACCAGGTAAGCCCTGCAATGATTGCCTGGGGACTTTCCTTTGCATCAAGGAGTGTATGGAGTATTTCCAGGCCCTTTTCACGGTCTCCCAGAGCAATTTGAGTAAAGAGGGTAAAGGCGGACTCCTGCCTAGTATGGGCCAGGTACTGCTCAACAATTTCAGCGCTTATGGGCACCTCTTTATTCAGAAAGAGGGTAAGTCGGCTGCATTCTTGTCTGAGGGCTTCCGTATTATTTTCTACCAGTTCTAAAATAGTCTCTACCGCATCTGGTTCTATACGAAAGCCTGCCCGCTTAAAAAAGGCGGTGACCCATTCTGTTTTTCGGTTTTCAAAGAGTTCCCAAAAGATTTTTTTCTGTTCCTTGGGTATTGCAGCTTCCAGCTTTTTATCAATCCCAATCTCATCGGAAATAAGTATCAGGGTGGTGTCTTCCTGCGGCTGGGCTATATAAGCTCCCAGAAGTTTCACATCTTCCTTTTTTTTAATCGATTCAGCATTTTTAACCAGGATGAGACGGACATCTGAGAAGAGGGAGCCGTTCCGTAAGACTGAAACGATGTCTGAAACCGCTGTTTCTGAGGCATAAAAGGATTGTTCTTCTGGGCTGGCTCCATATTTCTTGGTAAGTTCCTGCCGAATTCTCTGTATAGCATCCTGCCGTTCCCCAATTTCAGGGCCAGTAAAGAGATAACAAAGTCCTTTTGCCATGGTGTATCCTAGTTATATGA
This sequence comes from Treponema sp., assembly GCA_012517385.1. Taxonomy (GTDB): domain Bacteria; phylum Spirochaetota; class Spirochaetia; order Treponematales; family Breznakiellaceae; genus Gracilinema. The sequence continues at coordinate 9,863 of JAAYUZ010000046.1, forward strand.
GCGGATGATGCATGAAAGCTTACCCAGAAGTCGAACATCCTGACAATAGATGGGTGAATAGGCTGAATTTTCTGGCTGCAGTCTGATCCGGTTGCTTTCTTTAAAGAAACGTTTCAGCGTGACCGCATCATCGACTACTGCGACAACAATATCGCCATTATGGGCGGTTTCACGTTTTTCGATGACCGCTATATCCCCATCCATGATACCAGCTTCGATCATGGAGTCGCCCCGGATGTGTAATGCAAAATATTCTCCCTGTTTTTTTATCATGGCCGGAGGTAATGCAATGGTCCCCTCCCAATTTTCTTCCGCCAGGATAGGTTTACCAGCTGCTACGGTGCCCAAAATAGGGATTTCTAAAAGCTGTTTTGTATCTTCCAGCTCGGATTCATTATGAACTACCTCAATTGTCCTGGATCGCTTGTCCTCAAGCTTCAGGTACCCCTTTTTTTTAAGGGCATTAAGATGGTCATAGGCACCCTTAACCGAAATAGAAAAATGATCCGCAATTTCGCGGATTGTGGGCGGGTAGGTGTGAGATTTTGTAAACGCACTGATGAAGGACAACACTTCCCGTTGCCGTTCCGTGAGCTCTTTCATCGTTCCATCCTTATACCATGCTTCTTAATCTTCGCATGGAGATTACTGGGATACATACCAATTAGTTCTGCTGTACGGGATATAATATACCCGTTTTCAGAAAGTTTGTACTCTAAATATCGTTTTTCGAACAGATCTTTTGCCTCATTGTAATCCAACGCAAGGATATCTTCGGGAAGCCCGAACTTATTTCCGCCTTTTATTGCTTCAGATTTTAAAGGAATTTTCCCGGAGGAGGTGTTCGATACCATCCCTAAAATATTTTCTACCACATCCTGTTCAATCCGATCGGTTTCGCAGAGAATGGAAAGCCGTTCGGCAAAGTTCTTTAGCTCCCGAACATTGCCAGGCCAGGAGTACCGTTGAATATAATCCATTGCGCTGGGGGATATTTTAATATCCCCAGATCCAAAACTTTTCAGAAAATAGTTTAATAATTCAGGAATATCCTCAGTCCGTTCCCGGAGGGGGGGGATGTGAATCGGAATGACATTAAGACGGAAAAAAAGATCTTCCCGGAAGCGGCCTGCACGGCATTCGGCCTCGAGATCCTTGTTTGTAGCGGCAATAATCCGGACATCGACTGTGAGGGTCTGTTCACCCCCGAGACGCTCAATTTTTTGTTCCTGAATAGCCCTCAGGACCTTGGCCTGGGCTGTGAGGGTCATATCCCCAATCTCATCAAGAAAGAGGGTCCCTCCATTGGCCATTTCAAAACGGCCCCTGCGGCTCGAGACCGCATCGGTAAAAGCCCCCTTCTCATGGCCGAAGAGTTCGCTTTCTATTAAGGTATCGGGAATGGCAGCACAGTTAACCTCCACAAGGGGTTTATCTGCCCGGTTGGAGGTATAGTGGATTGCCCTGACAACGAGTTCCTTACCTGTTCCGTTTTCTCCGCTTATCAGTACCCGGGCATCAGACTGGGCTGCCTGCTCTATCCGGTCCTTTACTGCCTGTATTCCCGGACTGTGACCAATAATTTCATCAAAGGGTAGTTTTTTTGCCTTTTTAAGGCTGATATTCTCATGTCTCAGTTTCTGGATGGTAAGGGCATTTTTTGTAACCGTCAGCACCTTGTCCAGCGAAAGTGGTTTTTCCAGAAAATCAAAGGCTCCGAGCTTTACGGCCCTGACTGCCATGTCCACATTGGCATGGCCTGAGATCATGACGACCTCAATCCCCGGCCATCCGGTCCGTATTTTTTCAAGAGCCTCAAGCCCGCCCATCCGTGGCAGGAGTACATCAAGGAAGATTACTTCAAAAGAGCGCTGCTCCAGGAGTGAAAGCCCTATCAGCGCATCCTCTGCGGTCTCTACCTGGTACCCCTCATCCATCAAAATAGAAGAGAGGGCGGTGCGTATACCTGATTCATCATCAATTACTAAAATGGTATTCATTACCCGTGTATGCCCTCATCGACCGGTAGATCAATATAAAAGGTGGTACCCACACCTACAGCAGAATCGAACCAGATAGTTCCACCGTGGTCAAGAACGATCCGTTCCACAATTGATAGACCCAATCCTGTACCGGCTGCTTTGGTTGTAAAGTAGGGTGTGAAAATAAGCGGTCGATTTTCTGCTGGAATGCCGCAACCGGTATCCCTAATGCTTATTCTACAATAGCGGCAAACCTGTTTTTTGACAAGATCGGTCCTTATTTCTATGAGGCCTCGGCCATGCATCGCATCGATGCTATTAACGATTAAATTGCTGAGTACCTGATTAATATGCCGCCGGTCGACCCGCAGATACATATCATGCTGGACCGCATCGGTAATAAATTGGACCTCTGGATAGGAATTGCGGTACAGGGATATCGCTTCTTCGACCAGGGGCTGCAGGGGAGTCCGTTCCATGACCGGAGGCGGAAGCCGGGAAAAGGTTCGAAATTCGGTGAGCAGGTTGGTAAGCCCATCGGTTTCCTGAATAATAGCCATCATGGAGCTTTCCAGTATATCTCCGAGCCGTTCCGGTTCGGTTTTCCATCGTCTCAGGACCCGTTCTGCTGAAAGTTTGATCGGAGTTAAGGGATTCTTAATTTCATGGGCTAGACGCTGGGACATATCTTTCCAGATGTTTTCTTTTTCGGTCTGCAGTGCCCGCGATTGGGCCCTTTCCAGATTTCTTACCATGGTATTAAAAGAATCGATAAGAGCGCCCAGATCATCCTTTGTGGTGCTGATCACACGGATAGAAAGATCACCCTCCGCAACTTTGCGGGTCGCCTGTACCAGGTTGCTGATGGGCTGGCTTAAACTTTCGCTGAGTGATATGGCTATAATAACCACCATGAGCAGAATTGGCAGGTAAAACACCAGATAGAATCCCCCAAGAAGGGGGACAATCTGAGACTCCAGTGTAGAAAGGGTTTGCATGATGGCTTTTCCAGCCTCGATTCTGGCCAGTTTTTCATCAAACCCAGGCCCAAGACTGAAGGTGATCAGTATGAGATTACCATTTTGTTGCGGCGCTATATAACGGATGCAGTCCCGGTCCCTGGTTTCATTCCTGGTTACAAAACCCTTTTCGGTGGCCGGAATCAGGGGTAAAAAAAAGTTTGTATCCCCTACGGATCTTCGTTTGCTGTATTGTCCATTTGGCTCACGGGAAAATTCTTGAATAGCCAGTAAGGCGGGGTCATATTCGGACAGTTTTTGATGTTGTTCCAGGGCGAATAGCAGCTGGTCCGATTCAGCAAGCCGCTGCAGCAGGGTAAGCCGGTACCGATAGGCATCCAGGGCGAACCAGTGGGCATCTTCAGTAATAGATTCACTTTTGGCTTGTTTCCAGGTAGAAAGCAGATTGGAAATCAATCTTATATGTATAATAATTGTTGGAATAGAGATAAATAATGTTAAAATAAGAAAATATGAAAAAAACTTAAACTTGAGCCGGCTGCCGCTCTTTTTTTGGATCATGTCCCGTATCAGTCTGTAGAGGGCTACCGCGAGAAAGAGGCCAAGGACCAGGGAAATGAGGGCAAAGATAAAAATATAAAGAGAAACAGAAAAATTCTGTCTGTTTATATACTGGGTAAACAGGTTTGATGAAAAAACTAAGACAAGAACACCAATAATGGCATAAATAAAAATGAGGGCTGGTATGGTTAAGGTTGTGCTTCGCTGTTGTGCATCAAAGCGGGCCAAGGGGCTTAATCTTCTTCAAACTTAGAATCAAAGAGATGAATCAGAGCCTGGATTGCCTCCTGTTCATCCTCTCCGTCGGCAATTAATTTAAGATTGGTATCATACCCCGCACCCAGGGTGATTATTCCCATGATAGATTTTCCATTAATACGGTCACTGTCCTTTTCTATATAGATTTTGGATTTAAATTTACTGGCAGTCTGTACAAGTAACGCTGCAGGACGGGCATGAATACCAGCGCGATTTTTGATAGTGACCATCTGTTCTACCATAGAAAAATCCTTTGTCTAAATAAAATCTTCCTGCCCAAAATAAACAGAACGGGCAGAATCGCTTTCTATCCATTTAAGAATGTTCTGGTTAAATTCCTTGGCTGAATAATAGCCCATTTTTTTGAGCCGTTCGTTCATAGCAGCGGTCTCAATAATAATAGGGATATTTCGGCCAGGTTTAACGGGAATTTCCAATTTCGGGACCTGGACCCCAAGAATTTCCATGGTTTGTTCCTGGGTTCCAAGCCGGTCATACATTTTATCAGAGTTCCATTCTTCCAGTACAACTACGAGCTGAATTTGTTTCTTATCCCGGATTGCCCCGACCCCAAAGAGATGGGTAATATTGATGATCCCCAAACCCCGTATTTCCATGTGGTGTCCGATTATTTTGTTAGCTCCGGATCCCATGAGGATGTTCCCGTTCATACACCGAATTTCTACCACGTCATCTGCTACGAGCCGGTGGCCCCGTTCGATGAGTTCCAGGGCTGCTTCACTTTTACCGACCCCTGAATCGCCTAAAATCAGAATTCCAAGTCCAAATACCTCTACCAGAACCCCATGGACGCTCTTTTGTGGTGCAAAGATATTGCTTAAGATTCGTAAAAGCCGGGATGAGAATTCGGTGGATGAAAGATCGGTCTGCAGGATCGGGCATTGGGCAGCCTCTGCAATTTCAAAAAAATTCCGGTCAGGGGTCTGATTATATGTAAAAATGCAGCAAGGAATGGCATAGCTGAACATCTGAAGAATGGTATCTGTTTTGCCCTCGTCTGCCAGTTTGCGTAGATAGGCTACCTCGCCGCGGCCGAAGATCTGGATCCGTTCATAGGCAAAGGAATCGTAAAACCCTGAGAGTGCCAGGCCAGGTCTATTGATATCCGGTACGGCGATTTGACGGTTCAAACCCTTTCTTCCGCCGATACAACGGAGATTGAGGGAGTTGTGCTCCTTTAAATCGATATCGATAAGATCCAGAACCGTGAACCGTTTTGCTGGCATGGCTGTATCATAATCCAAATGGGATGGGCTTGCAACATGTTGACAGATGAATTGGGCGATGTTATAGTGAATGTGAAAAAAAGAACAGAGGGGTTGCTTTTGAAACCTATACCAGAACCCAGCGTGGAACGATTACTGACCTTAGCGCGTTTATTAGACCATTTGGATGTTCAATTTATAACATCTGGAGAAATCGAAGGTCGAACAGGATGGTCCAGCAATACAATCCGAAAGGATATCTCATATATAGAAGGTTCCTTTGCCAGTCCTGCGGGGTATGATCGGCAAAAACTTGTCCAGGCGATTAAATCCACCCTTGGCCTTGATAAACCCCAACGGTTCTGTGTGGTTGGTCTTGGGCGACTTGGGTCGGCCTATCTAAATTATCCAATTTTTAGTGATGAAGGATACGAACTGGTGGCGGGTTTCGATTCCAGTGTGAACCGGATAGAGATTCTGCATTCACCGGTTCCGCTCTATCCTGCCTATAAGATGGGGGAGGTCATCTCCCGGTTTCAGATTGCTCTGGCTCTGCTTTGTGTTCCTCCGGAGGAGGCTCAAAAAACTGCGGAACGGCTGGTTGCAGCGGGCATTAAGGGGATCATCAATTTTGCACCGGTGGTACTGCAGGTCCCGGAGGGTGTTCTTGTGCGAAATGTGAATGTGGTTGATGAATTACGGGCGATCAGCGCTACCATACAGTGTTCATGACGAGGAGGTTACTATGAACAAGCGGCTGTACAACTTTTCGGCAGGTCCTTCCATGCTGCCCCTGGCAGTGTTGGAACGGGCAGCGGCAGAGATGACTAATGCCAACGGAACAGGTCAATCGGTGATGGAGATGAGTCATCGGTCCAAGGATTTTAAACCGATCATTGACCATGCGGAGGCCATGCTCCGTGAATTGATGGGAATCCCTGCAAATTACAAGGTCCTGTTTCTTCAGGGCGGTGCTTCATTGCAATTTTCCATGATACCCCTCAATTTGGCGGTTCGTGAGGATGGCAAAAAACAGAAGGTAACCTATGTGAACACCGGTGTATGGGCTACCAAGGCTGCAGAAGAGGCTTCTAAGTATGCAGAGGTTCGGGTAGCGGCCAGCTCAAAAGATAAGGCCTATTCCTATATCCCCGCTGCACCTGCTCCAGACCCGGATGATGTCTATTATCATATCACCTGGAATAACACCATAGTAGGTACGAAATGGAATACCATTCCTGATACGGGTTCGGTTCCCCTCGTGGCGGATATTTCCAGTTCTATCTTATCTGAGCCGCTGGATGTGTCGAAATTTGCCCTGCTCTATGCGGGGGCCCAGAAAAACTTGGGTCCTGCGGGGGTAACGGTGGTGATTATTCGCGAGGATCTTATAAAAAAGGTCCCTGATTGGATTCCTACCATGCTCCGTTATGAAATCCATGCAAAAGAAGGCTCCATGTACAACACTCCACCCTGTTACGGAATTTATATCATCGGTCTTGTTTTAGACTGGATGAAAGAGCAGGGGGGATTGGCAGAAATTGAACACCGCAATCGGGAAAAGGCCAAACTTTTATATGATTATCTTGATCAATCTAAGCTGTTCCGTTCACCTATTCGTCCAGAAGACCGGAGCCTCATGAACATTCCCTTTGTGATTGGAGATGCGGATCTGGAAGCTCAATTTGTAAAAGAGGCGGCCGCTGCGGGGCTTGTAAACCTGGCAGGACACCGTCTTGTCGGTGGTATGCGGGCAAGTATCTACAATGCAATGCCCAAAGAGGGTGTTTTGGCCCTTATCGATTTTATGAAGCAGTTTGAAGCTGCCCACAGGAGCTGATAGATGTTTAGAATTCGGACCGCTAATAAAATTTCGCCTATTGGTTTGGATCTCTTTCCCCGGGACCGTTATGAGGTAGCTTCTGACCTCCCGAATCCCGATGCCATCCTGGTCCGCAGCGCAGACCTGCACCAGGTGGAAATTCCGGAGACCGTTAAGGCCATCGCCCGGGCTGGGGCAGGGGTAAACAATATTCCGATTGAATTATGCAGTGAACGGGGTATTGTGGTGTTTAATACCCCCGGGGGAAATGCGAATGCGGTTAAGGAACTGGCGATTGCTGCCTTGCTGCTTTCTTCTCGTAAAATTGTTGATGGTATTACCTGGGCTAAAACACTTATTGATAAAAAGGATGAGGTTCCTGAACTGGTAGAAAAGGGCAAATCCCAGTTCGAAGGCCCTGAATTAAAGGGTAAGACCCTGGGAGTTATAGGTCTTGGTGCGATAGGGGTCATGGTTGCAAACGATGCTACGGTCCTCGGTATGCATGTCATTGGGTATGATCCCTATATTTCGGTGGATGCAGCATGGAGCCTTTCCCGGGCAGTTCAAAAAGCCGATACCCTGGAAAGTCTTTTAAGACAGGCAGACTATATCACGATCCATGTTCCACTGACCGAGGATACAAAGGGGCTCATCAACGCAGAGCGAATAAAAATCATGAAAAAGGGTGCCCGGATCATCAATCTGGCCCGGGGTGGATTAGTACATGAGGCTGATGTGTTAAAGGCCCTGACTGAAAGCAGGTTATCCTGTTATGTCACCGACTTCCCCAATGCGGAGTTGTTATCGAATGAAAAGGTGATCTGTATCCCCCATCTGGGAGCCTCTACCCCTGAAGCGGAAGATAACTGTGCAGTTATGGCAGTTCAGCAGCTGATGGATTACCTGGAATCAGGAAATATTAAAAATTCGGTCAATTTTCCCCATTGCCGGCTCGAGCAGCGATCGCCCTACCGGCTTCTTGTCTCCAACAGGAATGTGCCCAACATGGTCGGTCAGATTACCAGTATCCTGGCTGGGGCAAACATCAATATAACCGATCTTATCAACCATCATAAGGATAAATATGCCTATAATATTATTGATACGGAACAGGAAATCTCCGAGGATATCCTGGACCGAATCAGAAAGGTTGATGGGATTATCCGTGTCCGTGCTATAAAAAAGTAATACAATAAGCCTCGCTTTGAGCATAGCCCTGTGGGTGCTGGCCCGCAGGGTTCTTGTCATAATAACGAAATATCAATAAAATGCTGCCTACTTCAAGCTTTTACATCAAACGGTAGTATATCGTAGGTATCCCAAATGGAGTATTTTTGTAGGAATGTTACGAAGAAAGATACATCTCATTTCCGCTGTCTTTATTGTTGTAGTGCTTGGGGTCGGAGTCTCGGTTTACTGGTTTAAGTCATCTGGCGCTTTATTGTTTAGTTCGGTCGAAGATAAAACAGAATGGGTAGCCATGCATCCTAAAGAATATCGGGATGCTATTTTAAAAGCAAATCAAAACAAAATAGACATCATGTTAACCTTATATCGAGACCCGGCTTCCAAGGAATCGGTGATTTCCTTTTTTGAGGCTATTACCCATTCCCGGCAGATTGCAGAGGCTATTCTAAAATATGCCGATGAATTTGAGCTTGAGCCAAGCCTGGTATTTGCTCTGGCCTGGGAAGAAAGCCGCTATAACCCTCGGGCGGTTAATAAAAATAAGGCCAGTGTTGATCGGGGCCTCTTTCAGCTTAATTCTAAATCTTTTCCCAGCCTGAAGGACGAAGATTTTTATAACCCCGATTTGAATGCACGGTATGGTATTGCCCATCTACGATGGTGCATGGATCTGGCTGGTTCAGAGGTTGCCGGGCTTGCTATGTATAATGCGGGAACAACCAGGGTTCGCTCCGACAGCACGCCCAAGTCCACACTGGATTATATCTCCCGTATTCAGACTTTTCAGACCGGGATTGAACAGCTCTTTCAGCAAGAACTGGCAAGCCGCTGGGTCATTGCAGAGGGAGTAGTAAAACCTGCGGGACAAAAAAATCAGGATTCCCGGATCGCTTCGGTGCGTTTTCCCCTGCTTAATGCCTTCCGTCAGCCCTGAATACGCAGTATGATCCGGCTCGGTTTTTCCGGGTTTACCAGGTAGAAAATACCCTTAGCCCGATCCCATCCATACTGAAGCGTGTCTTTGCCAGGTTGAACTTCACGCCCCTGGTTTTCCAGGGACTCTACGGTTATCTCAATGTTCGGGTTCGGTCCAACATGAAAATCGTTAATAAAGAGTTCTGTCGATCCGGCTTCATGAGAGCTGCTGGTATAAACGAACACACATGATTTGCGCCGATAATCCCAGGAAAAGAGTTCTGGAATACCTGCGGTAGCCCGCGGGAAGGGTCTCATCCAGCCCTGCATTGCCCGTGGCTTTCCTTCACCGACAATAGAAAGGTCCTCATCATTCCACCCATCACCCCTCGCATGGGTATTATCTGGGGTGTAATTCCAGATAGTGGCATGTAAAAAGAGCCGTTCAATGGCGGTATAGTACATATCCAGGGCTTGAATGTGCCGGGTGTAGTTCCCTGTTTTGTAGGCCCGTTTATTAAATAAATCAAAGGGGAGGCCAAATTCTCCAAGTAAACAGGGGGCATTATTCATATGTTCCTTTGCCCACTCCATATCATCTGAAAGCTGGTCGATAAAGCTTTTCAGTACTGCCTTTTTGCCAAATACGATTTTTCGGTTATCCGCCCTCACGGACACATATGGATTAAAGGTCTTAGAGAAAAGGGTTGCCCCATCATACCAATGAAACGCATGGATAGCCCCTGGTCCATCTTCTTTGTGCCAGGACGGATGGTCCCCATTAGGGATTCCTTCGATAAAAACAAAGGCTTCGGGGTTAACTTCCCGCATTCGTTCCTGGAATTTCTTTATAAAGGGTTTTAAGAAATCTTCGGTAAAGTTTACCTTGCGTCCCTGATAGGAAGAAAAATAATCCTTTTTTAGAAGAACCGGTGCTCCCCTTTCATCGCTCCAGACTCCAGCTGTTTTCCATGGACAGGTAAAGCCCTCCTGGAATAGAGATAGCCCTTCGTTGTTAAGAGTATGCATTCCCGTGATACGGGTCCCAAAAATACCTGTTTTATAGACAGGTATCTCTACGGAATAACCGGAAGCTGCTGCCATTGCCTGAAATGCTGAGGGGATTGGCCCTAATGCGATGGAATTGTTTTCCAGCCCCGAGAGGTCCCTGTATCCAATAAAACCCTGATGGGGCTCATTCATGGCACCCCAGCCAATAATTGCCTTGCAATCCTTCAGTCTGCGGTAACAATGTCTGAAGGCGGCAATATAACGCTCCTGAAGCCAATCCTGGGCGCTCTGTCCATCGATGGTACAGGCTGGGGCAAAGGCGTTCCCTGCAAAAAACAGGGTAAACATGGTAGCCGCAGCATAACGGTTATAATTGGTGGGCCACATCATTTTAGGGAGCGGGTCCCCCATTTCCTGGTGTGTCAGGGCTGCGCCGGTTTTATAAATCCGATCGAGCCGTATGCCAATTTTTTCCAGGGTCCAGGCGGGAGCCCCGTCACCTCCGGTCCAGCGGCTCCAGACATCCTGATGGGGGTCCATGTATACCCAGATTCCGCGGTCTTCGCATTTTTTTAGTATTTTCCTTACATATGCCAGGTATGCTTCGTCATAGATCCCTGGCCCTGCATGTTCAATGGCTTCCCAGGTAATGACGAAACGGATAAGGTTAAAACCCCAGGATGCAAGCTGGTCCAGATGCTCATCGGCGGTATCTAACGGAAAGGGACGGCCCACAAAGGATACCGATTCTGGATTTTGTAATGAATCCTTGCGCCAGGTTTCCCCATGAGGCGTAAAGGGAACCTTTGAGCTTCCAGCCACATTACATCCCCGAAGGAAGAGCACCCGTCCCTGTTCATCAATAATTCTATTCTCTTTAATAAACATTCTTATTACTCCTCTGATTAACGCTTGAAAAAGCCCCTATAATTTATCATATTATAGCCGTAAATGAGGAGGAATTTTCCATGAAATATAGAATTACTCTTGCAGGCCTGAGCCTGCTCATTCTTTCCTGTGCCAGTAATCAGGTGGTAACAAAGGATGCAACTGTCCCAGTGCAGGAGAAACCCAAGACTGAAACGGTCGCTGTTATAGAGAAGGCGTCCAAAAAAACAATAGAGGTGCAAATTCCTGTAGAAACAAAATCGGTAGTTAAATTTGCTGATGGTACGGTCGATGAATATACCGTTTCTGTTTGGGACAGTTCTTTGATGTTTCTGCAAAGTCAAACAAGATATTCCGCGAGTGGGGCTGTTCTTGAAAAGACAGAGTTTACCTATGAGAACGGTCGTTTAGCAGGAAAAACAATAAAAGATCGGGAAGATAAGGTAAGCGCCCGCCGTTCCTATGCCTACACACCTGCAGGGCTCTTAAGCATGGAAAATGTGTTTGATGGAAATGGGAAGCAGGTTTCAGGCTATGAATATGTATATGATGCACAAAATAATAAGGTGGCCTGGATTGTAAAGGATGCTAATAACTCCAAAGTTGCTGAAACCAGGTATATCTATAAGAATGGTAAAGTGCAAAGTGCCGAGCTGTTTGATGCAACAGGTAAGAAAAATGGATCCAGTGTCTATGAGTATGATGCCGAGGGTAATCTGGCCGTAGTGAGTTTTTATAATGGGCTTGGATCCTTGCTCCGGAAGGAGCTTTCCTATTGGGATCAGGGGCTTCTTCTAAAAGAAGAACGGACCAGCGCTGGTGGTCAGGTTTTACAGCGAACTTCCTACGAATATGGTACAAACAAAGAAATAAGGCGAAAAACTATTGAAGATCTTCAGGGAAAATCCAAGCAGACCATAGAATATGAATATGCTATTCGGAAAGAAACCAGAATAGTTGAATAATGAGGATGAAGGACAGGATGAAACGATTTTTTTCTTTTTTACTGATAGGTTTATCTGCCTTTGGAGCCTTTGCTTCCGAAGCTATGGATGTATACACCTTTCTTTATGAACAGGCTGCCAGCCCACAGGAGCGATTGGCTGTTTTAAAAAGCCTGTCGGATCAAAATATTGATGGTGCAGGCCAGCTGTATGCCCAAGCCCTTACTCAGCTTTTACAGGAATTTCCCTCATTAAAAACTACCGCTGAACGGGATGCGGCGGATCAGTCTGCCAGACTTTTGGCTCAGCTTCTGGGGAACTCCAAATATACATCTGCTGCGGGGGATCTCTGGCGGGTTGTGGAAAACTTTTCGAACCCCCTTGTTAAGGCTGACGCCCTGATTGCCATGGGGAAACTGAGAAACGTTGACTATGCGGAGCTTATTGAAAAACTCCTTTATGATTTAAATCTTAAGCCCGCTACAGACCCAGAGGCGGGGGAGAAGATTGCTTATGGAGCAATTTTAGCCCTGGAGAAATATCAACAACCCTCCGGCTATCTGCCAGTATTTTTTGCCGCAACAGGCTGGTATAACAAGCGGATCCGTGAACAGGCTGAACGGTCTTTACCGTACATTATGGATAATCCGGAAGTTCCGCTTACCAGTCTGATAAGGTCGAGTGCATATACCTATGATATCAAGTTCCTGGCTCTGCAGAGAATGGAAGCCTCCAAGGCTCCCGCCGATGCGAAAGCCCGGGTTGCGGTTATTGCACTTGCAGAGGGGTGGAGAGCTTCTACCATGGATGTAAAACAGCGGGTTCAATTGGGAAATAGCAGGAAATTAGCGATTGATATGATTCGTCGCTACAAAACCGAAGATACAACTGTGTTACCTTTTCTGGAGCGTTCATACAAGGAGGGGATTGATACGGAAGAAAAATTAAATGCAGTGGCAGCCCTTTCTGCCATCGGGACCGATGATGCAGCCCGGCTGCTGTCAAATTTTCTTCTGGCGCTGAATGCAAAACGAAAGGCTAACAATATTACCCAGGAAGATGAACAGCTGGTACGTGCTGTAATACCCGCATTGGGTGCTACCGGTAAATCTGTAGCACGACCGGCTCTGCAGGCGGTTGAATATCAAGACTGGACAAACTATGTTAAGACCCTTGCTCAGGATGCCTTAAAACAAATTAAATGAGGAGAGGCTTTTTCAAAACTCGGGGAGTTTTGAAAAAGCTACCCTAGATGTACATGCAGTATTTTTGCTATTCTTTATCAAATAAATATTTGTTTTTAAATTGCAAAAATACTGCGAGAGCCTCTTTCAAAAGTAACAGACTTTTGAAAGAGGCTCAAGGATTTATAAATATAGGGTATTTTGATAGAACAAATAAAAACGAGCCCTTATAAACCTTTCAAAGGTCTATAAGGGCTTTTATTTAATAAGGTCCTGAGTTTTGAAAAGCTTCTAATATTAAATATGTGACTATTCTATTAAAACGCGCAGTACCTCTTCTGGGGTTTTTGCAGCCAAAATTTCTGCCCGTTTCTCTGAACTCTTAAACAGGAGGCTGACCTCAGCCAGAAATTGAAGATGAGGACCGGTTTTATCAATTGGTGAGAGGGTCATAATAAAAATACGAC
>JAAYUZ010000047.1 GCA_012517385.1 Treponema sp.
ATATTCCTCTTCTTTGTAGATCGGTACGCGGGTCTCTATCGTTTCTCCATCACTGTCTGTACTGTACACGACCCGTTCACCTGTTTGAACCTTCCGGGTTTTATAAAAGTGAATAATCTTCTTTCGCTTTTCCTTCGCTTCCTCGCTGTTGTCTTCCTCACTCCCGAAGATGGTCTCGCTTTCCTTCTTCACCTCATCCTGGGCGTTCTTAATCAGGGCCTGGATGGCGTTCGCTTCAAGCCCTTGTAACCGCTGGTCCGACAGGTCCGTGCTCAGGTTCACCGGCTTCATGATATAGGCCTTATACCCTTCTACGCTGGCCCGTTCGGTTACTACCGGGTCCATCAACGTTGAGTAGACCACCACATCCTTACTGTAGTTCTGGCCTTCCTTCCGCCAGCTCCCCTTGAGTACGAAGGTGTCGTCCATCCCTTCCCGGAAGTTGTCGTTGGCGCTCTTTACCTGTTCTTCCAGTCCCTTGATGGCGGCCTGAGCCATGTCCCGGGCCTGGGCTGCCAGAAGCCGGGCCTGCCGGCTTGCCAGTTCCTGGTTCGCCTTCCGGGTAAAGCTTGTCGCCGCTACCTGGGCTTTCCCGCTGTCCCAGAGGCCAAGTCCCCCAAGTCCGGTCCGTACTTCCCGTGCAGCTGTTTCAGCGCTGCCCACGCTCGCCTCAAGGGCCCTTCCCAGGTTTGTTATCCCCGCCAGGTTCAGCACTTCTTCCATCTCCGTTCGGGCACTTTCGGCTCCGCTTTCAAGGCTCGGGACCATTCCCAGGGTGTCAAAACTTCTGGCCCCCGCCTCTGCGTCGGATCCCACCAGGGCCAGCATCGCTTCGCTCGAGGCTTCCATGGCCGTTGCGGTGGCCCGTTCTGCCCAGGCTTCCTTTTCCTTGAGTCCAGATAGGTACGCCGTATCCCAGGCGAGACTCCCCTCCTGGTACCGCTCCTCAAAGCCCTGCTTCCAATTGGTGTAACTGTCCCGCATCCGCTCAAGGCCCGCCTTCCAGTCCGCCCTGCCCCGTTCCATTATGAGTCCCGCCGCTTCACGCCAGCTTGATCGTTTCTCTGCCAGGTCCTGCCGTTGCTGGTTCCACTCCACTTCCCGGGCCGCCTGTTCTGCCTCGAGCCGGGCCTTCCAGGTTTGGCCCACCAGGTCCGCCAGTTCCTGTCCCAACTGATTATACTCTGCCTGGTACCGGCTTGAGTTTGTGGTAAGGCCTTCCAGGTTATCTTCGTAGACCCCTTCGAGCCTGCTCAGGTGAACCTTCCGGCTGGCTGCGGCTTTCCCGAAGGCTTGTACGGCGGCGCTCTTGAGCTCCGCTTCGCTTGCGTTTCCAGCGATATAGGCATCCAGGGTCTTCCGGTACTGGGCCCGGGCCTCCTCTTGTTCCTTTGCATCATCGCTGTAGCAGGTGGTAAGGGCCCGTTTGGCATCATCACGCTTGTTCCGGCTCCAGGTTGCAAGTTTCACCAGAGCCTCCGACACGTTCTTGATGCTCACATCCTGTTCCAGCCCGGATGCTTGCCAGTATTGTTTGTACCGGTTAATTTCTTCATCTGTTAGCTTTTTGTCTTGGTTAGCGCTCTTAATCGCACTTTCCAGATCTCTCCAGGTAAGGTCTGATCCAGTGTTTTTTGCACCCTCCAGGGTTGCAATACGGGTGTTGCTGGATTGGTAGGCTAAAAATGCTGATTTAATTGTTTCAGGTTGCTGGTTGATATAGGTTACGCCATCATCCATATTCTTCTGAATTGCTTTCCAGGCACCTGAATAATGATTTTGGCATTCTTTTAATTCGTTATATTTAATATCAGCCAACCACCCATAAAACCAGTTACTTCTTCTTCCGTTCTCCCAGTTTTTCCAATGGCTTACAACCTGGTCGGCATGCTTATACTCCGCATATTCAGTCATCGCATTAAATATGTTACTTACCAGACCTCCGCCACCGGTAACTGTTAAAATAAGCAGGGATTCCATATCTTTCTTTTCATTCTCACTCAGTTGTTCCCATGATGCCTTTTGCAGTTCTGGAAGCCCTGGATCGGTATAACCTATTATAATTCCTGGATTAATCCCAAAGAGATATATTGGCTGTACTCCATTACGATATTCATTCATCCTATCTTTCAATTTTTTGTCATGTACTTCGAAATCTCCCTCATTGTTGTACAAATTATCCGCCAGATGGTAATTGTCATTAAGGAAGGGAAAGGCATCTTTGTTCTTTTCAATCAGTTGCTTCACGAGGTAATCCCTGGCAAGCCCCCATTGTTGTAGTTTATCGATGGTAAAATTATAACTTGATAATCGGTTTGCCAGGTTTCGCAGGGACCGTTCAAAGGCTGTAGATTCATATTGTTCATCACCAAACTTCTCTTTATTCTCAAGGAAATTTTTAAGATTTTGAACCTCATCACTTGTAATTGCATGGAGGGTGAAATCATCGCTCAAGTTGAGGCCTAATTGACCATTTTCCAGGGTCAGTACATCCTTCCATGAACGTTTTGCAACATCACTAGAGACAGTATAGTTATCTTCATAGGATAAAGATGATGGTGCAAAACCTGGTCTTGATCCGTCACCATAAAGGGCCTTCATATAGTTTTCATAGGCTTTTTGATTATTCTGATACTCCTTAGCAAGCTCTTCGCCAATGAGGTCCCTTACTTTGTAGGTGAGGAGCATCCGGTCAAAGCTGTTCTGGTATTCCCGATACAACTGATTATAGGCTGCATCCTGATAGGGTCGTTCTGTAGCATCTGCTGCATAGAGGTCCTTCAGGGCCTGGAGGGCTACTTTAGCCCGGTTTTGTCGTTCCTGGGTATACGCTAATTCCGCAGCGGGCCCCCGGTAGGTGGTTCCAGCGGTATCATCGGTGTCCAGGTACGCCGTACTGGCCCAGCGCCGGATGGCATCTTCTTTTTCATAATCCTGCCGGGCTGTTTCGAGGGCATCGTACAGGTTCTTTGTTTGGCCATAAAGCGCATCATAGGCTGCTCCAATGCCTGCAAAATCCTCTGCAGCCCTTTCATAGTCTCCAGCCTTTGTTTCATACTCGGACTGCTTGTCCTGTATCTTTTTGGAAAGTTCTGCCAGGTCTTCTGCGAGCGAATCTCCAGCTTCATACTTCATGATTTCAGCGCCGGTTCGGGCCAGGTTCATCTGATCCGAAGTAAGCCGTGAAAAATTATACCGGTACTGGTTATATTCACTGGAATAGTCAGCCCGGATCTGGCTCGGTATATAGGCGATGCTGTTTTCATCCCAGGCTTTGCCGGGGTTTGTCAGGTATTCGCCGATTTTTTGCCGGAAGTCTGTCTCCGCAGCAAGGGCATCGAGCTGCTCTTTCCAGGTACTTAGGCTTGATGAAAGATTCCTGGTTGCGAGGGCAACACTGTCATAGGCATCTGCCAGAGTTCCCTCCTTCCAGCTCAAGGCGGCCCGGCCCTGGAGTGCTGCTCCCTCTGGAGTACCTGCGGCCTCCCACGTCAGGTCATTGGTATCTTTAAAATTCCCATCCTGGAGGTATATCCGCCAATTATTCACTCCGGTTTCGCTGCTTTTTGCCTCAGATGAAACCTGACTTTGCCATGCTTGAGCATACTGGAGCCTGCCCTGCAACTCTGCAAGCTCCGTATAACTGTTCTGTATAGTTTCCTGGAGCCAGGAACTGAGCCACCGGGTGTATACATCATCTAATGAGGCTGCATTCTGGCCGCGGCCCAGGGCTTCCATAAAGGGGTCATCCAGATTGCCTGTGGCAATAAATCTCCCTAAGGCAAGCTGGTCCTGTACTGAAAGGCTTGTCTGGTCCATGGCATAACTATAGGAATCACCTGAAATGCTAATTCCCGCATAGGAGTGGCTTTTTGCAAGCATTCCCGCAAAGCGATCAAGATTGGCTTCGATATCCTTAACAAGGGCTCCCTTCCCTGCATCGGAGAGCCTTTTCATCAGGGCTGTCCGTTCTGTATCATAGCGTGCTTCATCACCCTGCCAGAGGAGCTTTTTAAGATAATATTCGACCCCTGTTCCATAGAAGGGGCTATTTACATCTATACCAGAAAAAACCTCCCGGCCTAAGACAAAGTCGGCCTGTTTTACCTGACTCAGCAAGCCCGTTGCATACTCGTCATCCCCTAGATTTAAGACCTCTATAATAGAAGAAAATATATCTTCATGCTTCTTCAGTTGTTCCGCTAAAAGGAGTGCCACTGCCCGCTCCTCATATACAGCCCCGCTCCCTGCTTCAGCACGGATATTGTCCAAAACACTAACAAGGGCTGGCATAAGGTTTCCTATGGTATCCGCCGAAATATCACCGGGTTTGAGTGTATCCAGATCAAGGCTGACGATACTGGTACTTACGAGATTTTCCAGCCCTCCTATATCCATATTGATGAACAGGTCATAGAGTCTCCGCTTTTGCACCGCCCCATTAAGGCTCCCCGGGTCTGTGTTATGTAAAAGAGCATACTGAATATCCAGTTGTTCCAGGGCTTCATCCACTGACCGGGTGCGGAGGTCTTCATTGGCATAGGCGTGGCCTTCTGCAGCATCCCTGGTAAGGATTGTGTTCCACTCGGAACGGGCCTTGTCTGAAAGGTCCCCTGCATGGGCGATAAGGGACCGGGCAATCCGGTGAACCACTTCCGCTTCTATCTCAGCCCTGCTCAGCCCCCCATAGGATTCTTTACCAAGGTTAAGAAGGAGACAGAGGGGCCGTCCATCATCGGTTTCGGTACTGGCGTAGAGAGTCTGCTGAATATTCTGCAACGCAGCGATGCTTTCCATTTCCTGCTTGATGCTTTCCTGCAGTGTTTCTGGTGATGCAGGAGATCCCGCATTCCCCTCGTACCTTCCTTTAGCAGCCACATAGCTAACAAGGGCTGTCTCCCAGCGGCTTATGTCTTCTTTAAACCATGAGGGGCTGTTTGAGAGGGCTGTTTCCAGATCTGCAAGGAGACGTCCCAGAGCAGCTTCGGTACCACCTGGAGCTTGTAAGAAAGCAGCACCAAGCTCAGCCGGGGAAGGTAATACGCCATAGGGCAGGCTGGATAAGCCTAAGGCAGAGATACTTCCCTGAAAGTGTGCCCAGAATGCGTCCTGGGCTCCTGCTGCCCCCAGGGGACTTTCCTTTCCATAACGTTCATAGGCTTGCTTCCTGCTCTGGCTCCGATGCAGTTTGGACTGGCTGTCCCTAAGACTCAATGATACCAGATCTAGGCCAGATTGAGTTACACAGAAACCCCGTCCCTGGAGGAAGGATGCAACCATAGCATCTGATCCGGCCAGGGCTTCCAGTTCAGCCCTGTAACGGCTTCGGTCAGCACCGGAAAGGTCCATCAAGGTTGATTGCAGCTTTGTAAGGCTTGTAATGGCTGTACGGGCTGTTTCAGTATCCATATTAGAACTTAACGTGGAAAGGCTTACAATCCCTTTAATCTCTTCACTTGCGGAATCATCCGGATGTACAAAATACTCCAATACAGCGAGTTCCCTATTAAGCCGTTCAGAGAGATAGGTCCGTTCCGCCAGATCAAGGTCAGCAGTAAGCCGTTCCCGGAGCCTTTCTTCGGTAAGGGTTTCCCCATGTTCCAGCGTACCACCCCGGCTCTCATACCATCCACTCCAGCTGGTACTCGCCAGAAGTCCGATGCTGTCAAGACGGTCCTCCAGCGCGGTCTTTGCTTCCGCTCTAGCTGCCTCTACAATAGAGCATACCAGGGTTTCATACCTGTTTTTATCTTTGCCACCGGCCCCATTATAGGCTTCAAGGGCTTCTTCCAGGGCATGATACCAGGAGGAATGTTCATCAATCCCATAGGCTTCTATTTGTTTTGGTAAATTAGTGGTATCCTCTAGTATGCCATCAACATACTGTTGCAGCTCTGCCAGAGACTTTCCGCCAGCCTCAGCCTGCACGAGGCTTTTTAAGAGAAGTCCTGTCCGTTCTATCTGTTCAGCAAGACCATATTGTTTTGCCTTTTCCAGATAGCGGACATAGGGGGCCTCATCCCCTTCTTTAGCAAGGAGGCCATAGGTTTCAAGGAGTCCCTTATAGACCGTACTGAGTTCTTCCTTTAAATAATCCGTTGAACCGACCGCTAATATAGACATCTTTAAGGCATAGGCCTTATTCAGTTCTTCCAACTCCTGGTCTGTCCGGGCCAGATCCTGGGCAGCCTGATTCAGCCGATCCCGGGCTGCCTGTACATTCGATCCGGCCTGGCTCAGTGCTTCCTGGGCACTTCGGTAGGTATTCAGGGCTTCATCATATCTGGCCTTGGCAGCCTTCCAGGCAGCCACACTCTCCGCATCGGTGGTCCGACCTGCGGTCAGGTCCTCCGCATACTGGGAAACCGCCTGAGCAATTGCCACCCGTTTCGACCAGTAGGATTCAACTGCCTGAGCCCTCAGGAGTTCAATCTGATATTCATCAAGATGAAAATCCCCGCTCGTCATGTTGCTGTTAAGAACATCTACCAGGGCGCCTGCACCGCTGCCGATGGCGAGCCCGAAATCCCCGGTAAGGGTGTTCAGGGCCTGTTTGGCCTGTTCAGAATACATCTCATAATTCTTTATCCATCGTTTGGTCTCGACCCCTGCCTGAATAAGATCCGGATCAAAGAGATCACCGAGTTTTTCTTTGGTTCTTCTGGCAAGGTCCATAGCTGCTGCTTCTTGGGGGATGTTGGTTATCGCACTACAGATTTCAAAATAGAGCCTATGTTTTACATTATAATTGGCAAGGGCGGCCTCGTAATCGGCTACAGCCTGGGCGTGTTTGGTATCATAGTTGTTTACCCAGTCCTTCCATCTATTGGTCTCCGATTGGGCGGCCAACAATTGATAATAGAGAGTATTCTTCTTGTTTAATAATTCCTTTTTTTCTGCTTCGCTGAGATCCGGATCCCCTGATAAATTTTCATAGTTTTTTTCAGCTTCATTATATTCTGTCTCTATGTTTTTCTGCTTTTTAAATGCGGTATTGTACCATTCAGTTACATTTGTAAGAGTATATTCACTAATACCTTTTTTTCCGTTAAGGATTTGTATATCAGACTTATAATCATCCCTCTGTTCATACCCGTTTCTTGCGGCGGTCCAGACCTGTTTCAGCGTCTGATCCACCCAGGTGATAAGCGCCGGGTCCCCCATGGCGGGAACAGGAGTAGAATTTTTCTTTTTCAGCTTATCAATCCAGTACTGGCTGCTTTCCCGGGCGCTTACCACCATGGTACCGCTGGTAACATAGGTGTCCACCCAGGCTCTTGCCCGGTCAGAACCGGCCTGACTGCGCAGGTCCGCATCCTTCTGGAACTCTGCCTTCGCCTCCGCAATAGCCTGTTCCAGGGTATCGCTGGCCCGCTTAAAGGTTTCCTCCCCGGCCTGGAACAGACTCCTGGCTTTGCTTTCCCAGACTTGTTGTTCCTTTTCCAGGCTTGCAAAGGCCTTGCTCCAGGCCTCTTCTCCCTCAGCATACTCTTTACCAGCCGCCTGTTCCCATTCAATTCGGCGGAGCATGAACCGTTCCTCCGCCTTCTGCCAGGCATCGAGACCCCGCTGGAACTGTTCCTTATAGGCTTCGAGCCAGTCACTACCCATGAGGGCCAGATCTCCCGTTCCTGCCGTAGCTGCTTCTATCTTAGCCTGAAGTAAAGTAAGGCTCTGATCGCAGTTGTTCTGGGTTTCCTTGATAAGCTGGGATACGATTGCTGCAGCGGCTTCGCTTTCACTCTTTTTTCTAAGGCTCCAGACATCGCCGGTACGGCGGGCTATAAAGAGCCGTTGTTCCTGGGAAATTAATACTTCCAGTTCCTTCCGTTTCCGTTCGAGCAGTCTATCCTGAATCGTGGTCAACTGTTCAGCAAAGGTCTGGCGCTGTTCAGGACCGAGATAGGCAAGCAGTTCCGGGGTATAGGACGCGATAAGGGTACGGTATTGTTCCATATCAGCCTGTTCCCGATCTTCGATCCGGGCCTGCCAGGATTTTTGATCCTCATCCAGGGTATTAAGTCCCCCGTCCTCCGGACGGATTACCAGAGGATCCCCCGTTTCAGCATCGTACAAAAGGGTTCCATCTTGATCGGTTTTATACAAATAGGTCTTATTGGCTTCATGGATGGCCTCTCTGGTCCCGCTGGCGAGGCCAATACCCTGTTCGGCAAAGAAGCGCTTTTCGAGCCAGCGGGCAAAGCGGCGCTGGAGCTCCTCCTGACTCCATCGTTTCAGTTCTGCCTGAGCAGAAGACCGTTCTGTCTCATCCTGATACAAGGTCAGGGCAATCCGTTCCCAGGTGCTCTGTGCAAGGGTAAGCCCCTGCTGGGCTTCCCGGATCCAGTTTCCGGGGTCCAGAGCCTGATCGGCCCGGGAAAAGGAATAGTCGAAGCTGGTCGAGTCAAAACCACGAACATCCGGCTTAGATTCCCCATACATCATGGTCCCACTCAGGAGGAGAAAACTCCAAAACAACAGCATCACTTTTTGAATCCTTGTTTTCATGGAAGCGCTCCTTCTTCAGAAGTATTAATTTGTATAGCCCCGGATACACCCGTATCCTGGGCTTGGGTAAAGCCTGGCCAGAGTTTAGCCAGGGCTGGAATAAGGCTGATTGAGGCGATAAAGGAACCGGCAACTCCCAGGGTAGTAACCAGGGCCAGAGACCGGACCATTTGATTAGCCGCACCGGATGCGAATAAAAAGGGAAGAGACCCTGCTATGGTGGTGAGGCTTGTGGCAAGCAATGAGGGCAGCCGCTGTCGCAAAGACTTATAGAGGTTCCAGATTGATGAAATGGGCCCGCCTTCTCTCAGGGCTTCCACTGCAAGGACCGCCGCGTTAACAGCGATTCCGCTCACTGCCACAAAAGCACAGGCAAGACTGATATCCACCGAGGCCCCCGTTATAAGGCTTACCAGGGCAGGAAGGCCAAGCGCAGGGGGTACGGTTAAAAGAATGACTACGGGAACCCGAATCGATTCGGTGGCAGCAGCAATGACCATAAAACAGAAGAACAGCGCCAGGAAAAAATAGACACCCATCCGAGAAAGCTCCTCCGCACTCTTTATCGCTTCCCGGTCAAACGAAATCGAATATCCCGGAGGCAGTTTTACTTCCCTTAAGAGAGGCATCAGGGCAGCGCGAACCCTCCTGGGGTCCATCGGTTTTGTGCGGATTGAAAAGGAAGCTACCCGTCGCCGATTCTCCCGGCGAATCGATGCTGGCTCCCGGTCTTCCCGGGAGCCTACGACAGAAGCAATTTGTATTGATGGGCCCAGTGGAATTTGATACAGAGCTTTTTTATCAAGATATTCCTCACTGGCATACCGGAGCCGGACATCGGTTTCACCCCTTTCATCCAGCCGTTTATAAATTACCGGTCCAAAGACCGCCCTTCTGAGACTGTCTGCCATCCCGGCTGCAGAAAGCCCCAGGGATGCCATCCGGGCCCCATCGTATTCCAGAAAGAGCCGGGGACTGCCGTCCTTAAAATTAAGAACCGCCTCCTTCACCAGCGGAGAAGCCTGGGCTCGGCTTGCAAGGGTTTTTACCAGATTATGGCAAAGCTCATCATCATCACCATATACCGTCAGAGTCCATATTCGATCAGTGGCGGAACCTTCGGGAATGTATACAAAGCCCCCATAAACCGGGGTAGAACGGGCCAGATTTCGCAGGATCTCCCCATCGATTTTTTGAGGATCAAAGGAAATCATCACCGAAGCTGAGGCTGTCCGGGCACTGGTCTGCACAGCCCGTATGCCTTTGTTTGCCCGAATCCTTTGCCCATATTCTGCCACCAGTTCATCAACCCGTTCAGCAAGAAGCCCCCCTTCAAATTCTATCTGAGCATAGACCGAATCTTCGGAGGGAAGGCTTGCCACATCGGCTCCCGAAAAGAAGAGGGCCCCCATGCCCCCAAGAGACAGGGCAAGTCCCATCAGGAGGATTAAAAGCGGCCGCTGATATGAACCCATCAGGACTGCGCCGAATAACCGAAGGGCCCGACGCTTCAGGCGGTGTAACAGATGAACAGGGCTCGACCAATATCGGCCATATCGATTATTTAACCCGGTATGGGCCTTCCTTTTATAACTGGCATATCCACTCTGTGAGCCGCCGACAAAAGCAGGAAGCAGGAAAAGCGCATAAACCAGGGCAACCGCAGAGCTGGTTCCAATGCCCCAGGCTATGGAAGTTACAATTCCAGATGAAGCACCCAGGAGAGCAAGCGGGATAAGGGCCACAATGGTGGTGCTCACACTTGCTATCAGTGAGGGTGCCAGAGCTCCCAGGGCCGCTGCTTTTTGTGATCCATCTTTGGTTCGATGCAGCCGTTCTACCACCAGAATGGTACTATCCACAGCGGCTCCAACACCGCAGGCAAGACCAGCCAGGCTCAGGCGATCCAGAGAGAAGCCCGCCAGTTTCAGGGCAGCGGCAGAAAAGAGCATGATCAGGGGAACCGAAAGAATTCCCATCAGGGAACTGGCACCGGCAAGGAGGGCTACCGCAACTGCAACAATGAGGCTCCCCTGCAGGGTTGCGGAAAGAACCGAACGGAACGCCGCAGTTTCTTCGGCCCCTCGATCCGAAAGTACATAAAACTCCAGGGGCAGCCGTCCCAGTTCTTTAACAGTCTGCTGAATACTCCGGGAAAGCTGAGCAATGGGAATACTGGATGAACCCATGATGGAAATTACCGCCGCAGCCTGTCCATCAAGACGGGCAATTGCTTCCGGCTTTCGGTCCTGCTCTACGATACGGCCCAGAGTGGATAGGGGAACCATCTGGCCCCCGGGAAGCAGAATCGGAGCTTCATATATATCCTGGGCAGTTTTGTACCGGCCGTCTATGGTGAGCATGATGTCCCTGTCCGCTTCTGTAATAGAGCCTCCCGGCAGCAGGAGATCCTGCTCTGAAAGCTGACGGGCCACCTGCCAGGCTTCGATTCCCCGGGCAGCACAGGCCCTTTCATCCAGGTAAATGACCAGTTCCGGCAGACCCGTTCCGGCAAGCTCCACCTCCCCAGCCCCATCGAGCCTTTCAAAGGCGGGTTTCACAATCCGTTCAAGGATACTTCCCAGGGATTGACCCGGACCAGCCATTGCAGAACCAGGCCCGGATGGGCTGGCCAGGTTCGAACTGGGCGCATCGGCCCTGTCCATTGCAGAACCGGCCCTGGAGGAAGTGGCCAGGTCCAAACTGGGCGCATCGGCCCTGGCCATTGCAGAACCGGCCCTGGAGGAAACGGCCAGGTCAGTTTTAAGAAATACCGCGGCGGACCAGACAGGAACCCGGCTGTCCCGGGAACTGCTCAGTTCTGGCCGCTGGGCCGATGGCGGCAGGGTTTCATACACCCGCTGGGCTGCATCTCGGACCGCTTCATAGGAACCAGCGGAT
>JAAYUZ010000048.1 GCA_012517385.1 Treponema sp.
CGTCCCGCCGGCTTTTTACCAGCACCCGCCTGTGCCTCGCCAGCCCACGCCGCCACCCCCCATCAGCCACTGGTGGTAGGTGTCACGCAGCCCCATCAGCCCCGCCGGCCCCCGCCAGCCCCTGGTGTCAGATGTTTCGCAGCGTCCCGCCGGCTTTTTACCAGCACCCTTGCACGGCCTCCACTCCTTTACTATAATTCCTCCCATGTCCGGGACGTTCCGCTCCCTGCGGAATAGTAGCCGGACCATCTTTTTATATACGCACCTTCATACCGCGAAGGTGTATGCGAACGGCAGGTCCGTTTGCGCTAGGAGTATTACATGGCTGAACAGCAGAACGACTACAAAGGTCCCGCAACAATGGAAAAAATCACGTCCCTCGCCAAGCGACGTGGTTTTGTGTTTCAATCGTCGGAGATTTACGGCGGTCAGGCCGGCGCCTGGGATTATGGTCCCCTGGGTATCGAATTAAAAAACCGCATAGCCCAGACCTGGTGGAAGGAGATGACCCAGCTTCATGACGACATCGTCGGCCTCGATGCGGCAATCCTTATGCATCCCCGGGTATGGGAAGCCTCCGGCCACGTAGAAAACTTTACGGACCCCCTGGTAGACTGCAAAAAGTGTAAGGCCCGCTTCCGGGCGGACCAGATCGATCCGGAAAAATTGGCAAAAAAAGAATGTCCCGAATGCGGCGGCGAACTTACCGATACCCGCAAGTTCAACCTCATGTTCAAGACCAATATCGGAGCCGTAGAGGACAGCTCCAGCATCATTTACCTTCGCCCCGAAACCGCCCAGGGCATCTATGTAAACTATAAAAACATCATCCAATCTAACCGGATGAAAATCCCCTTTGGCATTGCCCAGATCGGCAAGGCCTTCCGAAACGAAATCGTCACCAAGAACTTTATCTTCCGGACCTGCGAATTTGAACAGATGGAAATGCAGTTCTTTGTAAAGCCGGGCACCGATGAAGAATGGTTCAATACCTGGCGGGAACGCCGCTGGAAGTACTATGAAAAACTCGGTGTTAAAATGGACCACCTCCGCTGGCACCGCCACGGGCCGGACGAACTTGCCCACTATGCTAAGGATGCCTATGACATCGAGTACCTCTTCCCCATGGGATGGAAAGAACTGGAAGGGGTCCACAACCGGTCTAACTATGACCTTTCCCGGCATATGCAATTCAGCGGCAAGGACCTGCAGTATATCGACCAGGACAACGGCAACGAACGGTATATCCCCTTCATCATTGAAACCTCCGCAGGCCTCACCAGAAGCCTCCTGATGCTCCTCTGCGATGCCTACGACGAAGAATATGTAGGAACCGGTGACCCCGCAACATCGGATAAAAACTCCGATGATTGGCGCACCGTGCTCCGTTTCCACCCCAATCTGGCGCCCATCACCGTGGCGGTCCTCCCCCTCATGAAAAAGGACGGCCTTGCCGAGCTCGCCCAGGACATACGGGCCGAACTTAAGGAAGACTTCGCTACCGACTATGATCAGTCCGGCGCCATCGGCCGCCGCTACCGCCGTCAGGACGAAGCGGGCACACCCTTCTGTGTCACCATCGATTATCAGTCCAAGGAAGATAACACCGTGACCCTGCGCTTCCGGGACAGCATGGAACAGGTTCGGGTCCCCCGATCCCAGCTGGCAGAACGGATCCGCAGCGAAATTAAAAACTATAAACGAATAAAATAGGGGAGGGGGAAGGCCTTCCCCCTGGGCCGGACCCAGGTTCCGGCCCACCCCCTTCTCCGGGGGCACCCAGCCATCCCTGCAACCCTTGAGATTCCCAATCCACACCGAAACTTTCGCAGCCCCCAAGCCCCCGCGCAGCTCTCTATGCAGGGCTATTCAGCATGCAGGAAGCACTTGTTTCGGCAATAAGCAGCGACCTGTCTTTTTTGTAGCGCTGCTACCTGTTATCTCAGGTTGCTCTTTCAATCCCTTTTATAAAATCCGCCGCAGCCTGAAATACTTCCTGCCGTTTTGCATCCCGGGTAAGGACGTGGCCCGAACCGGAGAGGAGGAGCTTTTTCTTCTGAGAGGTCCCAAGGGAATTAAAAATGCTGTTCATACAGTATTCGCTGCCAAGGGGGAGGGCCTGGTCATCCTTTGAATATATAAGGAGTGTAGGAACATTCACCCGGGGCAGGGCTTCCCGCAGTTTCCCAAGAAGCAGGTTAAGCTCCCCGATGGAACGGAGGGGATTGTGGCTGTAACAGAGCTGGTCCCGGGCAGCTTCCTTATCGAACCATCCGCTTTCAGGATCGGCGTGTTCCTTTGGCATCAGGGGTTGTATCTTGCTGAGAATCCCTGTGTATTTTAAGCGCCAATCATTGGGTAGGGCATAGGGTGATGCCATGGCAATAACTCCCTTCACGGGAAGCATACTCCCAAACAGCAAAGCCAGAGCTGCTCCCATTGAAAGCCCTGCAAGATAAATGGTGCTGGTCCTGTCCCGCAGCATATAATATGAGTCTTCTACCGAGGCCATCCAATCCTGGTGGGTAGACCGTATCATGTCATCAAGGCTTGTTGCGTGGCCCGTAAGCCGGGGACCGATACAGGTATACCCACAGGTCTGATGCAGGTATTCACCCATCAAGCGCATTTCCTTGGGTGTTCCTGTAAAGCCATGAATAAGGAGTACCCCCGGGGCATCCTTATTACCCGCAAAATAAAATGGTTCTGCTCCAGGCATAATGGCGGAATGATGTATGTTTTCCATGAAAACCAGTGTATCATAATTTCTTTCAGGCTGCAAATAATTGTAGTGGGGGGAGCCGATGCACGCCGAGCCCGTTGGGTTTTCTGTACCAGCGGGGGCTCTTTGAGACCCCGCAGAAGGGAGAAGCGGAGCGGGCGAAGATGCAAAGGCTGGGGGGAGCCGCTTTGGTAGTGCCATATAGTGTAGTGAAAAGAGGCTTGAATAAGATTTTATTGTGCTCCCCCTTTAAAAATGAATTATACTGAAATCAATCAGGAGGTCCCATGGAACGGCGAAAACAAATGGAACAAACACTTCAGGATAACTCCCCCCTGGCAGATGAGATAAACAATTTCTATCGGGAGCGGGAACGAATCATGGATGCAATTGGAAGAATTGGTGGTATCCAGTATTCCAGGGCTGATACAATTGTAAATATTATTTTCATTATACTGGTGGTGGGTTTTTTTAGTATCGAGCTAGTGTTTAAGCCCTTGCCGACCACCGTGTCTATCGAGATTGGCGTTTTTCTTGTTTCTATGAAGATTGTCTGGATGATCCATGCGAACCAGAAATTCAATCATTTTGTGTTCTGGGTTCTTAATTCCCTCGAGTTCAGGATGAATACGAATACCCGGCTTCTTGAGGATCTGGAAAAAAAAGTGGATTTGCTGCAAAAATAAGAGAGTAGCGCCAGGGTGAACCGGTGTACAAGGAGTGTTATGCATGCCTGAACAGCTCATAGTTAAAAATTTGGGGTTCATCAAGATTCTGCCCGCCTGGGCTCAGGAGCTTTCCTATAAATACTGCTCTAAAACGGCAAACCTGTACCTGATTCATGGAAATATCCGGGATTTTCTGCCCCATAAGATGAACGAGGGGGAGTTTATCTTTGTCCGCATCCAGGAATATATTGCGGAGGTTCTTTTTGGTAATCGGGACATTATTGTATTCTATGACCGGTCCAGCGGGGTGTCCTTCTGCACCAAGGAGATGGCCCGGGATTATCAGAAGGCGATGAGTGCCCGCTTCCCCGATGTGGAGGTGTCCGACTTCGTTTCCTCCGAGCCGGAAAAGAGCTTTTTTTATCTGGAAAAGTATTTTTTGATGAATATACCCGAAAAGCGGCGGATTGTGCTCATTATCGATTATGCCGAAACGGTAATCCCCGCCAGCGATATTGCCCGGCTCAGCGAAGAGGACCGGTATTGCCTTGTGACCCTGAACCGCTGGTCCCACGATCCCATCTTTACCAAGGGGGATGTATCGATTCTGCTGCTTACGGAAAACCTGGCGGATCTGTCGCCCCGGCTTGTAGGGTCCCCCTCGACGGTAAAGGTGGGGATCCCTATCCCGGACCAGGATGTGCGGGAACAGTTTCTGACATTTCTGGAAAAACAGGGGACCCTGCTCCTTGATCGGGGACTCGATTGCCGGCGGGTAGCGGCGGTTACGAGTGGTCTTAATTTGATGAACCTGAACCGGCTGGCTTCCGAAAGTTTTCAGGAAGATATGCCCCTGTCCCTTGAATATATACGGCTGAAGAAAAAGGAAATTATCGAAAATGAGGCCGCGGGTTTATTAGAGTTTATGGAAACCAACCATGACTTGTCTTACGTGTCGGGCCATGATTTTGTCAAAAAACGCTTTAAGAACGCTGCCCGGGCAATAAAGCAGGGCCGGCTCGATGTGCTGCCCATGGGGTACCTGATTGCGGGGCCGGTGGGTACGGGAAAGAGCTTTATGGTGAGCGCCTTTGCGGGGGAAATCGGGATACCCATGGTAAAATTCCGTAACTTCCGATCTAAATGGCAGGGGGTGACCGAATCGAACCTGGAGAAGGTGCTTAATATCCTCAAGGCCATGGCCCCTGTGGCGGTGATGATCGATGAGGCAGACGCCTTCCTTGGCGACCGGGATCAGGAGGGCGATTCGGGGACCAGCAACCGGGTCTTTGCCCAGATTGCAAGCTTTATGGGTAACACCGAATACAGGGGCAAAATCATCTGGTTCCTTATTACCTGCCGGCCGGACCTTATCCCGATAGACCTGAAACGGCAGGGCAGGGCAGAGGAACATCTGGCCCTCTTTTATCCAGAAACGGAGGCCGAAAAGGTTGCCCTCTTTGATACCCTGGTACGAAAGCTGGACCTGTCTATCCGGAAATTTCCTGTTCCCGATGTGCTGCGCCGGTTTAAGTACGATTTTTCCGGGGCTGACCTTGAGGCGGTACTGATACGGGCCAAATTCCGGGCTGCTATGGATGAACGGACCTTTGTTACCCGGGAGGATGTGGAGGAGGCAATGGCGGATTTTGTACCTCCCTCTTATCCCTATGAGATTGAACTACAAAACCTGGTGGCGGTTTTGGAATGTACCTCGAAAGAAATGGTCCCCAAGCGGTACCAGAATCTGGATCGGACGAGACTTGTCCGGGATATCCGGGAGCTTAAGTCCCTCATCGGTGAACGGGACTGAGTTGGCAAAGACCGCTAGATTTTATATGATGGGAGCCCCCGAA
>JAAYUZ010000007.1 GCA_012517385.1 Treponema sp.
GGGCCCAGGCCTTCAGTTCCTTTGATACCTACATTGCCCCCTTTGTAAAAACAGATAAACTTTCGGATAAGGAAATTAAACAATGCCTCCAAAGCTTTATCTTCGGTGTCAACACCCCCAGCCGTTGGGGGAGTCAGGCACCCTTTACTAATATAACCCTCGACTGGACCGTACCTCAGGACCTCCGTGAAAAGCCTGCTATTGTGGGCGGCAAGGAAATGGACTTTACCTACGGAGACTGCCAGAGTGAAATGGATCGGGTGAACCGGATATTCATCGAACTGATGCTGGAAGGGGATGCAGAAGGCCGGGGCTTTCAGTATCCTATTCCGACCTATAACATTACCGCCGACTTTAACTGGGAAAGCGACAATGCCCGGCTCCTCTTTGAAATGACCGCCCGGTATGGCACCCCCTATTTCCAGAATTTTGTTAATTCGGACCTTAATCCCAGCGATGTCCGGTCCATGTGCTGCCGCCTCCAGTTAGACAAACGGGAACTGAGGAAACGGGGCGGCGGTCTCTTTGGGTCCGACGAACTCACCGGTTCCATTGGGGTAGTGACCATCAACCTGCCGAGAATTGGCTACCTTGCAAAGGACGAGGATGATTTTTTCCGCCGCCTCGCCCGACTCATGGACCTGGCAAAGGAAAGCCTGGTTACCAAAAGGAAGGTGGTAAACCGTCTTCTGGATGCAGGCCTCTTTCCCTACACGAAACGGTACCTGCATACCCTGGATAACCATTTTAACACCATAGGGCTTGTTGGAATGAACGAATGCCTTCAGAACTTTTTCGGCAGGGACTGCACCATAGCTACAGAAAAGGGCCAGGACTTTGCGCTGAAAACACTGCACTTTATGAGGGACCGGCTGGCGGATTACCAGGAGGCAACGGGAGAACTATTTAACCTGGAGGCAACCCCCGCTGAATCGACCTCCTACAGGCTTGCAAAACATGATAAAAAACGATATCCGGAGATCATAACCGCAGGCACCGACGAACCATACTACACTAACTCGACCCAGCTTCCGGTGATGCTCACCGATGACATCTTTGATGCCCTGGATCTCCAGGAAAACCTGCAGAGGGCCTATACCGGAGGCACGGTGTTCCATGCATTTCTGGGAGAAGCTATAGAAGATTGGCGCACCTGCCGCAACCTGGTAAAAACCATCGCCCATAAGTATCGTATCCCCTATTTTACCATATCTCCCACCTTCTCTGTCTGTCCTGTCCACGGATACCTTTCGGGCGAACACTTTACCTGCCCCATCTGTAAGTCAGAGCAGGAAGCTGCAATACAGGCGAGAATTAACGCTCTGGAAGCGGAGCGGGAAGCATTATTACAAGGAGTAACAAAATGAGAACCCTGGAACAGATCGAAAAAGAACTACAGGAAGCCCGGGAAGCCCTGAATCACGTTCAGGGAACCACCACAGAAGTCTACAGCCGCATCGTGGGATACTACCGATCGGTACGAAACTGGAACAGGGGAAAACGGGAAGAATATGGCGAACGGAAGCTGTTCCGTGTGCTTCCAGCCGAAGCATATACCACCGAAATACCCAGGAACGCCTTAGTACAGGTTGATGAACCGAAACGCGCAGATGAGAACGCAAGACTTCCTAAGGCTGCCGCAGGCGAACTGAGCAGGCTCGTTCTCTTTGTTCGCTCCGCCTGCCCCGCCTGCCCTCCCGCAAAGGATGCGGCCCACAGCCTTGGAATCCCCGTAGAACTTGTTGATGCAGATACGGAAGCGGGGCTCTCAGAGGCCTCCCGCCGGAATGTACTCTCCACGCCTACCGCCATTTTAGTGGATCCAGCAGGCAGGGAAATAGCCAGGGCTCGGGATGCTAAATCCATCCTGGCCTTTGCCCGTGAAATGAACCTTCTCCAGCCTGCGGTTTAGGCGCATTGGTGATGCTGAGGGCGGGTTTACAAAAAACGAGCCTCGTAGATTACCCGGGGATCCTTGCAGCGGTAGTGTTTCTTCCCTATTGCAACTACCGCTGTCCTTGGTGCCATAACAGCAGTCTGGTGAAACCAACCGAAGAAGACCTGTCGAGCTTGCTTCCCATCGAAACCATCAATGCAATTCTAACAAAGCGAAAAGCGGTGCTTGAAGGGGTAGTTATTACGGGGGGAGAGCCAACCCTCACCAGGGAGCTTCCCGAACTGATAAGACAGTATAAAAGTCTTGGCTTTAAGGTAAAACTGGATACCAATGGAAGCAGGAGTGATGTATTAGAGGCTCTCCTTAATCATCCTGAAACCAGCCCCGATTATATAGCCCTGGACCTGAAACTCGCCCCCAACCGTTATGCTGAAGTGGGGGGCGACCCACAAGTATTGTGTAAAAGTGCAGACCTTATTGCCAGGAGCGGAGTGGCCCATGAATACAGGACCATAGTCCTGCCCCATGCAATACTCTCAGAACAGGATATATATGCCCTTTCAGAGCTTGTCGATGGGTCAAGTCCCTGGTTTTTCAGCCCCTTTAAACCAGGAACTTGTCTCGCCCCAGCATGGAATAGCTATGGGCGCCCACTCCCTGAGGAAGTAGAACGATTGGCCTCAGTAGCCCGAAGACTGGGGAAAACAGTGTATATAAGGGGTTTAGGGGATTAAAAATAAAACCTGCCAGGATTAAGCCGTGACAGGTTTTTAGGAGGTCTAGCGGCAATAGGACTTGAACCTATGACCAAACGGATATGAGCCGTTTGCTCTACCGACTGAGCTATGCCGCCGTGATGGGAAGAACATATCAAAAATATTGCATCGTGTCAATTACTTTAGGAACCTGATTTAAATTAAATTGTGGAGCTTTGCTGCGCTGCTTAAGAGCCCATTCCAATAATTAGCTGTTAAATAACTTCGCCGCAGTTCCGCATCCTCGATACGGCTTGCCCGCTTCTGTAAACGTTTAAAGGCACCGCTCAGTGCCGTGGCCCGATCAATTTCATTCGATGCTACCCGCTGGAGTGTTAGATAATAGCAGGTATAATAAAACACATCATAGGGATCAGACTCTCCGGGTTTTAATTCATCTAATAGGGTATCTAACATTGAAACAATGGAATGATCATCCTGTTTCAACTCCCCCATGGAGAGAACCTTAAGGCAGGAAAGTTGGCGGGATAAAAACTGTCGCTGGGGAAAGAGGATAGATTCAATTTGTGCATATCCATCGGTCCAATCCAGCTGTTCTGTAAAACGCGGGAAAGCATGAGCTTTTGTATTCAATGCCACATCAGTAAGCTGAATACAAGTCTCGTATTTTCCAAGGAAATAGTGAAATTCTATCTCTAAAAGAGGATCTGGTATGGATAAAGCCCCATAGGTATTCAGAAGTTCTTTAATTAACGACTTGTTAAAAAGAGAGGCATAGAGTTTTGCCCTCATTTCCCAAAGGGATGCCACTGGTATATCCTGTATACTTTTAAAGGATTCCGATGCCTTTCTATAATCGCCTAGAGTAAATTGAATTCTTCCAATAAGAAATGTACATTTTCGTTCCCATTCCTGCAGATCCAGGTCATGAAATTTAGTTTTTGCCATGTCTGCAAAAAAGAGAGCCCTGGGTAAATTACCCAAAATAAAATATGCCACAGCGCTGTAATAGCCCGTTATGGCCATTTCTTGCACATTACCAAGCCGTTGGGCTGCCTCTAATGCAAAGGAAAAATATTCTATGCCATCTTCAACCCGATGTTGAGCTAACTCAATGAGGCCAAAAATCCGATATACTTTTTCCAGTCCATTTTTATTTTTATAATCCTGCAACATTAAAACCGCATCTTTGATATACTTACCAGCGGCGACCAAATCACCGGATACAAGCTGTAGAGCGGCTGCATTCATAGAACAAAATGCATTAATACGTGGGTTATCAATAAAAGAAGGGACTGTCTTCTGCACAGCCCCTCGGATATCATCTTCGGAACCCGATGCAAGGATGTGATCTGTGAACAGAATATACTGGATAGGCTGAAACAGCTGAACTCCAATAAGATTTTTAAGGGATTCTGATTGAACAGCTTCATCCAGCTCTGAAAAATAATTGTTTACCAGATCATGCATTATGCAGTCCAGAATGAGATCAGGATCGGCAGTTCCTCCAATCCCATTCAAACTGGATAGAAAACCAAGACTGGGATTAAGTTCATGTTTTGCAAGGCTTTCTAATAAACGTTCCTGCACAATGGATTTTACCCATGTCTGGTCTCTGTCAGACAAGTTTTCACACATTAGTCTTTCTGCTGCAGGATTCAGTTTGCAGGAAGATAATTGTGATATGAAAAGACCAGACTTATCAAAGGCACTAAAAATCCATTGAATTGAAGCCTCAGAAAATCCGCTTCGCTTCATCTGAAGGGACAGTTCTTGCTTTGTATATACGTCAGATAAAAGATGACAGAGATATGCACTGGGCAGGAGAACCTTTATATTGATGGAATTATCCTGGTTAGTAATAAACCATTGCGGTATACGATTCTGCGACTGGAGTACAATTACATGGCGGTCAATTTCATCAACCCACTGTACTAAGGATTTATCTCGAGCTGTAATAATTATACAATGGGAGGGATCCTCTAAAAACTGAACAAGGAAATCCCTGAAAACAGGCTGTAAGGATGCAGAAATACTATGTAATTGATATATGTGAATATGTATTGGCGTATTCTTATAAATCGTAAGCCATACACCAAGCAGTTCCTGCAGCAA
>JAAYUZ010000049.1 GCA_012517385.1 Treponema sp.
AAGGAACTGGATATTAAAGGGGCCGGTGATGTCCAGGGCCTGGGCTATACGGGCGGTAATCTTACGGATTTTCCGTATCGTTTCTATATAGAGCCGCTGGGCTGGCAGGACCACCGTCGCATCCCCCGAGTGGACCCCCGCATTTTCGATATGTTCCGTAATGGCATGAAAAAGGATCTCTCCCCGTTTCGCCACCGCATCAACCTCTATCTCCTTTGAGTTCTCAACAAATTTTGAAATAACCACCGGATGTTCTGCCGAAACTTCCGCCGCAAGCCCCAGATAATCCTCCAGACTCTCATCATCCCAGGCAACATTCATGGCCGCACCGGAAAGTACATAGCTTGGCCGGATCAGTACGGGATAGCCCACCTTGGATGCGAAAGCCTTGGCGCTGGCCAGGTCTGTAAGCTCCTTCCACTCGGGCTGCTCAATGCCCAATTCGTCTAAAAGGGCAGAAAACTTATGCCGGTTCTCCGCCATATCGATTGAATCGGGCCGGGTCCCCAGGATGATGGTCCCGGCTTTGTACAGCTTGGTTGCCAGGTTGTTGGGAATCTGGCCTCCCATGGAAAGGATAAGCCCCTCTGGCCGTTCATACTCGTAAATATCCAGAACCCGCTCAAGACTCAGCTCCTCAAAGTACAGCCGGTCACAAACATCATAGTCGGTTGATACGGTCTCCGGATTACAGTTCACCATGATGGTATATCGGCCAAGCTTTCGGGATGTCTGAACCGCATTAACACAGCACCAGTCAAACTCAACACTGCTGCCAATCCGGTAGGGGCCGGATCCAAGCACCATGACCCCCCGGTTCGCGGGCAGCACATCGTGAATGGAAAGTGCCGCAGGTGCCGCCTGGGTGTTGGACGCACCCGCATAGGTCATGTAGAGATAATTCGTTTTTGCGGGGTATTCCGCCGCTAATGTATCAATCTGTTTAATAGCCGGTTTTAACCGATACTCATCCCTGAGTTTCCTGATCCGTTCTTCCGAAAGGCCGACAATTTCACCAATTCGGGCATCGGAAAATCCCTGCCGTTTTGCCTGGGCAAGGAGCATCCGATCCGGTAATCCCCTATGGGAGTTCCTGACCTGCCGCAGGCTCTTTTCGGTTTCCAGCACCGAAGCTATTTTAGAAAGGAACCAGCGGTCTATTTTTGTGACACGGTGAATTTTATCCACCGTCCAGCCAGAATCCAGGGCCCGGTAAATTGCAAAAATCCGCCGGTCCGTAGGTTTTGCCAGTGCTTCTTTAAGGTCCTTAAAATCACTTCCCAATAACCGGTCCTCACCACATAACCCTGGGGCCCCGATGCCGGTCATTCTGATTGCCTTCTGAAAGGCCTCCTCGAAGGTGCGGCCTATAGACATGACCTCCCCAACGGATTTCATCTCTGAACCAATCCGCTGATCCACATTTTTAAACTTGGTCAGATCCCAGCGGGGAATTTTGACCACACAATAGTCCAGGGCAGGTTCAAAACAGCTTTTGGTCACCTGGGTAATCCGGTTTTCTATATCAACCAGGGAATATCCCAGGGCCAGTTTTGCCGCCACATAGGCCAGGGGATAGCCCGTAGCCTTGGATGCCAGGGCGGAACTTCGGGAAAGCCGGGCATTCACTTCGATGATCCGGTAGTCCTCCGAATAGGGATCCAGGGCGTATTGGATATTGCATTCTCCCACAATGCCCAGGTGCCTGATAACCTCAATCGCAATACGTCTTAGTTTGTGATACTCCGCATCATTCAAGGTCTGAGAGGGGGCAACAACGATACTTTCCCCCGTATGTATTCCCAGGGGGTCAAAGTTTTCCATATTACAGACCGTAATACAGTTATCAAAGCAGTCCCGGACCACCTCATATTCAATCTCTTTCCAGCCCCCAAGCCATTCTTCCACCAGCACCTGAGGGGCATGGGCAAAGGCCCGGTCACAGCGGCGCCTCAGTTCTGACTCGTTTTTACAGAGTCCCGATCCAGCCCCACCCAACGCATAGGCAACCCGGACCATAACGGGGTACCCAATCTGTTCTGCAGCTTTTACCGCTGCCTCCGTATCCGTTGTGGCAATACTACGGGGCGTCTTTGCCCCGATTTCGTTGAGCCGATCTACAAAAAGCTCTCGGTCCTCCGTATCCTCAATCGTTTTTATAGGAGTTCCCAATACGTCCACACCATATTTATAGAGGGTACCATCCTTTGCCAGGGCAACCCCGCAGTTCAACGCGGTCTGTCCCCCAAAGGAAAGGAAAATACCGTCGGGCCTTTCTTTCTCAATTACCTGTCGGACATATTCGGGGGTTATCGGCAGAAAGTAGGTAGCATCGGCCATGCCTTCGCTGGTCTGAATGGTGGCGATATTCGGGTTGATCAACACCGATGCAATACCCTCTTCCCGAAGCACCTTAAGGGCCTGGGAACCCGAATAATCAAATTCTCCCGCCTGCCCAATCTTTAGCCCCCCAGATCCAAGGACCAGTATTTTTTTATATTGATGAAGTGCTGTCCCGCTCATTTTTTACCCCCTGCCATGTACTGCTTCACATCCTGGAGAAATACATCAATGAGAAACTCCGTATCCCGCGGGCCCGGACATCCTTCGGGATGGAACTGAACCGCCCTGAAGGGGCCCTTCTCGGAACGAATCCCCTCCACTGTGCCATCATTAGCATTCTCGAACCAGGGTTTCCATCCCCGGGGCAGGGTATCTTCCCGAACCGCATAGCCATGATTCTGGCTTGTGATATAGCACCGTTTAGTATCCATCTCGATGCAGGGTTGATTTTGACCCCGATGCCCATAGGGGAGTTTGTAGGTATCCGCCCCTGCTGCCAGGGCCATGAGCTGGTTTCCCAGACAGATACCGAAAATGGGTTTAGCATCCTGCAGGGCGGTTCGGATGGTGGCAATAGATTTTCCACAGGCCTTGGGGTCCCCGGGGCCGTTGGACAGAAAAAGTCCGTCGTAGTCTATACCAGACAGGTCATGATCCCAGGGGAGGCGGATAACTTCGACCCCCCGGCTCAGGAGCACCCGTATAATGTTAGCTTTAGCTCCGCAATCTAAAAGGGCTATCTTCGGTGGTTGTACGTTTTCGCTCCC
The DNA here is from genome assembly GCA_012517385.1 of Treponema sp. Lineage (GTDB taxonomy): Bacteria > Spirochaetota > Spirochaetia > Treponematales > Breznakiellaceae > Gracilinema. The sequence continues at coordinate 3,111 of JAAYUZ010000049.1, forward strand.
GGATGGTGAATAAACTTGTATTTCCCTGGGCGAAACTTCTGCAACGGGATGAAGAATATCGCCGGACTCAAAGGTCACTTCCCGGCTGCCTTCTACGAGAATTTTCCCCCGCATAACCCCGTGTTCCCGGAGCCGTTCGGTTAAGGCCCGGGTATCGATACCATAAATCCCTACCACATTCTGCTGTTCCATCCACTGAGAAAGGGTTGCTCCGCTTGCAAAATGGCTTGGTTCTTCGCAGAGATCAGAGACCACAAGGCCTGCTACCTGGATATGGTGGGATTCAAAGTGGAGCGGAATGCCCCATCGATCCAGTTCCATTTGTTTCTGCGAATTCAGAGGTACCCCGTAATTTCCTATAAGGGGGTAGGTAGCCACAAGAATCTGCCCTCGGTAACTCGGGTCGGTGAGCGATTGGGGATAGCCAGTCATGCCGGTGGTAAAAACCACTTCCCCCGCCTGGGATCGGGCCTTGCCAAAGGCCCATCCAAAGAATTCCGAACCATCTTCCAGTACGAGCCTGGCCGATAACCGGGCATTGTTTGCCTTGCGTTTCATGGAACCTCCTCAGGATGTTTTCAGGATAATAGGGGTATATGATAAAAATGGCAAGGGGTCTAGAGAAAATACGGAATTAAAAATGATAAAAACACTAAAAAATCATATTTAATTCATGAAAAAATAGCAATATTTATAAGATTCTATTCTTAGAAACGTCGTAATTCGCCTTTACTGAATCAGATCGCAAAATGTGGCTTCTGCCAGTTCAGCTAATATTACCGGTGTAATGAGAATCTGCAGGCCCCGGCGGCCCGCACTGACCGAGATTGTGTCGAAGAGCTGGGCGGTTTCATCAATATAGGTGGGATATTTTTTTTTCATGCCCAGGGGTGAACAGCCCCCGCGAATATAGCCCGTAAGGGGCTCCAGATCCCGCAGAGGCAGGGGGCGGACCGCCTTATCACCCGCAGCTTTGGCTGCCTTTTTAAGGTCCACCTCACAGGTCCCCGGCACTACACAAACCAGTGGACCCCTGCGTTCACCTTCCAAAACGATGGTTTTAAAGACCCGGTCTGCCTCCAGCCCCAAAAGTTCTGCCGCATGGGTGGCGGAGAGGTCTTCTTCATCAACCTCATATTCCAGCACCTGAAAGGGGATATGCTGCTGTTCCAGCATCCGGATGACCGTGGTCTTTTCCATGGTGGTGTTTTGTAAGGCTTGTTTGTGCTTAGAGCGCCTTGACTGCCCTGGCCAGTGACCTGCCTCGCTCTTCCAGAATCTTAAGGTCCGATTCAGTAGGAGCTCCTGGCCATTCATGGGATTCCAGGGAGGTCCATTTCAGGTCCCCAATTGCAGCTTCGTATTCTTTCTTTGCTCCTCCGACCCATCCCCAGGAACCGATTCGGAGGACCTGTTTGTTGTAAACATGCTTTCGTTTAAGAATATCAATAACGTAGGCCATCGGGGGGAACATGGCATATTCATAGGTGGGCATGGCGAGAACTATCCCCGCACTTTTATAGGCATCCGCCAGCACATAGGAAACATCCTCATTAGGTACACGGTGGATAGAGTAGGGAACCCCTTCAGCCTGGATCCCGCGGATTACCGCATCGAGCCCGACCTTTGTGTTGCCGTACATGGAGCCCCAGACTATGGCTATTTCCTTTTCTGGCTTGCCATTAGTATAGGTTGCATATTTCAGGTACCGCTCTACGATTTTTAAAGGATCTTTCCGCCAGACAATGCCATGGCTCGGAGCCACACAGCGGATGTTGAGCCCCTCAAGCTTCTTTACCGCCCGTTCTACAAATATGGAGAATGAACCGACAATATTTGCATAGTACCGGAGGCTTTCCTTTTCATAAAAGGTATGTTCTTCGGCATTAAACTGATCATCAAAAACCCGATCTCCCAGGGCTCCGAAGGAACCAAAGGCATCACAGCTGAAAAGGGTCCCCGACTGGGCTTCCCAGGTCATCATGGTCTCAGGCCAGTGCACATTGGGGGTTTCATAAAACTCTAATACCATACCCCGGCCCAGATCCAGTTTATCACCGGTTTTTACTGCCCGAAGATTCTCTGAAAAGTGATAGAAGGTCTTTACCAGTTCTATTCCCTTTGCAGTGGATATTATTTCTATATTGGGGTTGATCTTCTTAAACTCCCCAAGCCAGCCCGTATGGTCCGGTTCAAGATGGTTTAAAATAAGGTAGCTGATATCCTTAAATGTAATTCCTAAGGACGCCAATTCAGCCTCGAGCTGTTTCGGGGCATCGGTCCAGTCCCTCACCAGGTCTATGAGGGCAATTTTATCACCCCTGACCACATAGGAATTAAGGGACACCCCCTGAGGTATGGGCCAGATGCCTTCGAATAAATCACTGGTTTGAATATCCGCATGGAGGCAAAACACAGAATCGGAAATAGGATATGCTTTCATAGGTTCCTCACTTGTATATCTGACTAAAATATTTATAGTTAGTATAATAAAAATAATAGGTCTTGCAAGACTCTATTTGCCAGATGAGCCTTATTGGCATATTATTATACGGTGCTTCGCAGAAGCATAAGTTTTTAAGAAGCCTAGTATTGCAAGACTTATATAGGATTGGTAATGGATCAGGAATTAAGGACAGATCTGGTTGAAGCTCTTACTGCAGATATTGCAAAAACCTGGAAGCTTTGTGCTTTTGACCCTTCTCTTGCGATGAATTCTGCTCAACTTTTATATCAGCGGGCTAAAGAATTAAACTATAAGAAGGGTAAAGCCTGGGGTTTGCTGGTAAAAGCCAGAGCTTCCTTGCAGCTGTCCGACTTGGAACAAGCAAAAACTTCAGTTCTGGAGGCAATAAACTGTTTCCAGAAATATAAAGAATTAACAAGTTTGGCAGAAGCCTTTCTGCTTGAATCGGCTATTTTCCTGCAGCAGGGATCCCTGGACCGGGCCCTGGAGGATGCCACCAAAGCCTTAGAGATTGCAAAATCCAGTGAACATCTGGTTTTAGAGGCCAGGGCCGAAAATAGTCTTGGTGAGGTGCTGGTAAAGGCTGGAGCGATACATGAAGGGCTTGAATACCTCATACAAGCCGCATCTTGTTTAAAAAGGCTGGAAACCGGAACCTCTGAGCATATACATAATGAGGACATACATGAATTGCAGACCCGACTTTTTTTAAATCTGGGCAATGCGTTCCTCTCAATCGGAGAAACTGGCAACTCAATAGATTACTTTGAACTATCCCTGCAATCTGCTGAACAAAATAATGATGAATCCTCAAAAATGTTCGTGTTAAAGGGACTTTCCACCGCGTATCGGAGAAGTGGAGACAGCACAAAAGCTCAAGATTTATTATATCAATCCATAGAATTAGCTCAAAAATCAAAACAGGAATTAATGCTCTTAGATCTCTATCTTGAGCAAGCGCTCATCCTTATAGAAGCGGATATTTATCCTGAAGCAATAGAGACCCTCTCCCGTATTATAGAGGAGGGGGAAAGAAACCAATTACTACCTATTCTGGAAGAAGCCTATCGGCTCCGTGCTTTAGCCTTTGAACTCAGCGGTGATACTGCCTCTGCTTTGGAAGACTATAAACAGTTTCATAAAAACCATGAGGCCATTTCGGGGGAGCAGATTGCCCAGAGCAAACGGGATGCGGAAATCCTTTTTGAACTGGAGCGGGCAAAAAATGAGGCTGAAATCTACCGGCTGCGAAATGTGGAATTGAGGCAGCATAAAGAAGAATTGGAACAGAGTAATAAGCGTCTGCAGGCGGTCATGGAAATAGGACGGGTGGTTACTGCTTCATTGGATATACAACAGATTGCCCATACTGTCCATGCCAGCCTTAAGCAGCTCATGGATGCGTCGGGTTTTTCCCTGGCCAAGTACGACGAGACCCACAATCAGATTACTTTTATTTTATTTATTGAGGATGGCAAAATCCATGAGCCCTTTACGATAACAGGAGACAGTTCGTCTAGTTTTGCCGCCTATGTTATTCAAAGAAAGCAATTGATAAAACTTGATGATATTGATGCGGAATACAAGCGTTATGTGGAAAATGCCAGCCACCTGGGGGGAAGGAAAACAAAATCGATGATTTTTGCCCCCCTCATGATTGGCGGCAAAGTGCTCGGTGCGGTTAGCGTGCAGAGTATGAAGAAAAAGGCTTACACCGATGAGGATGCGGAGCTTTTGCGGTCCGTGAGCAGCTTTATTGCGGTAGCCATGGAAAACAGCCGCACCCATGAAGAATTGCTGCGGCTCAATGAGGCCCTGCGGACCGAAAAGGAAGCCCTGGAACAGTTAACAAAAAAGGTTAGCCGGCTTGCAAACCATGATGGACTTACGGGGCTTCCGAACCGGCTCCTCCTCGGAGAATTGCTCGAAAAAGCCATTATGCGGGCGGCAAGACATGAGACTTTAGTTGCGGTCCTTTTCATGGATCTGGATAACTTTAAGCCTATTAACGATCAATTCGGCCATCATGCGGGCGATTTGGTGCTTATAGATGTGGCCCATCGTTTTAAAAACGCCCTGCGGGCCATGGATGTAATAGCCCGAGTTGGGGGAGATGAATTTGTGGCCCTCCTCACCGACCTGGAGAATATCAAGGCAGCAAAGGTGGTGGCAGAAAAATTATTGGATGTACTAAAGGAACCGGTATATGTACAGGGTACGCCATGCCACCTGGGGGTTTCTATCGGAATTGCCATTTTCCCTGGTGACGGCAAACAGGGTGATGAACTGTTACATCATGCGGATGAGGCCATGTATCTGATTAAGCGGGAAAACAAAAACGGTTACACTTTTTATAATCAAAGGATTAACCAGGGCTGATCATTTCATCAACCCTGGCATATAAAGAGCATTCACTATTTTTTTAATACCGAAACAACCCGTTCCAGTACCTTTTTGCGGTCCAGAGGTTTAACAATATAGCTCTTTGCACCCAGAAGCAGTGATTTTTTTACCACGTCTTCCTTGCCGAGGGCGCTTACCATAATAACTACGGCGTTTTTATCAAATTCGAGGATTTTTTCCAGGGCAGAAACCCCATCCATGACCGGCATGGTAATATCCATGGTTACCAGATCGATGTTAGGATAAAGTTCCTTGTATTTTTCAATTCCCTGCATACCGTCAGTGGCGGTTCCCACCACCTCAAAGCCCTCTGAGGTTAAAATCTGTCCCAGCTGTTTGGCAATAAACATGGAATCGTCTATTATAAGTACCCGATAGGGAGTTCCGTCCGGTTTTAAGCCGTCCGGTTCCTTTTCGTTGATACTAGGCATATCGCTTTTGGCAATCATGCGGTATCCTCCTCCTTCATTTATAACCTATACGCAGACATAATTCAAGCTGAAATGTCAACGCAAATACATCCCTGCTTCCTTTTTAAAGATACTTATGCTACAGTCGGACCATGTCGGTTCCCTTCTTTCTTGCCCCCATGGCAGCTCTGAGCCATCGTGCATTACGTGAGCTTATCGATGAGTTTGGCGGGTGTGATGAGTATTTCTCCGAAATGTTAAGTGCCCCTTCTCTGTTGGCTGCTAACCCGTTAGAAGCCTATTATCTTGATAACGGCCCGGTGCCAGAAAAGCTGGTGTATCAGCTGGTAGGGGCCGATAGGGAAATCCTTGCAAAGGCTGCTGCCTTACTGGATGAGCGGGATTGCCGGGGAATAGACCTGAATATGGGCTGTTCTGCCCCGGAAATCGTACGAATAGGAGCCGGCGTCTGGTGGATGGACCATCCGGATGAAGCCTTTGCCCTGGTGGGTCAGCTTAGAAGCGCTGTTCGCCACCATCGGTTCAGCGTAAAACTGCGGCTTGGGTCCGACGATAATCTGGACCGGCTCATCACTTTTTGCCGGGGGCTCGAACGGGAAGGTGTGGACCTTATCACACTCCATCCGCGGACCAGCAAGGAAAAGCTGAAGCGCCGGGCACGGTGGACCGCCGTGGAGGAGGTGAAAAAAGCCCTTTCCATTCCTGTGGCGGGCAATGGGGATATAGAAGACGCGGCCCAACTGGTCCACCGTGCCCGGTGTGGCTGTGACGCAGTAATGGCGGGCAGGGCGGCGGTAAAAAGCCCCTGGATTTTTGCCCAGGCCCGATCGCTGGAAGGACTGCGGGAGCCCCTGGAGGATATAGACCTACTCGCTGTGGCAGACCGATTCCTCGAACTCCTGGAAAAGTACCAGCCACGGGAATATTTTGAAAGCCGGGCAAAAAAGTTTTTTCTGTATTTTTGTGAAAACCTTACCTGGGCCCACCATGTAAGGACCCTTTTAGGAAGAGAATCGGAACGGTCTGGTATGGTTCGGGTTCTGGAGGACTATTTTGCCCAGAACGACCAGGACCGTTACATATCGGCTACTATTAGGGGCTCTTTTAAAACTTCCTGAGTTTTGAAAGAGCCCCTTAGATGTACGTGCAGTGTTTTGCTATTCCTTATAAAATAAATAATTATTTTGGTATTGAAAAATACTGAGAGGGGTTCTTTAAGAACCCCATTACACCTTAAGGGCCTGGCGGAAGTTAGTGATAACCTGGTCCACCGCAGGCCGGGCATCCACATCAACCAGCAGTCCCTTCTTCCGGTAGTAATCGATGAGGGGGGCAGTCTGGGCGCGATATACTTCGAGCCGTTTCTGGATAGCCTCCGGTTTGTCATCGTCCCGGGTATAGAGCTCGCCGCCGCAAAGGTCGCAGATCCAATCCTTTTTAGGTTTGGAGAAGAGTATATGGTAATTAGCTCCGCAGTTTTTGCAGACCCGGCGGCCGGAAAGCCGTTCAATGACCGCAGCATCGGGGATATCAAAGTTGACTACCCGATCTATTTTGGAAAAGCCTTCCAGAGCCTCCGCCTGGGCTATGGTCCGGGGAAAGCCGTCCAGAATATAACCCTTCTGGGCATCTGCCTCAGCAAGCCGTTCCTTAACAAGGGCGATGGTTGTGTCATCATCCACAAGGCGGCCCGCATCGATGATTTCCTTGACCTTTAGACCCAGAGGGGTCTTGTTTGCAATAGCGGTGCGGAAGATGGCACCGGTAGAAATGTGGGGAATCTGGAGAAGTTCTACAGCCTTAGCGGCCAGGGTGCCCTTGCCGGCACCGGGTGGTCCGAGAAAAACTAACTTCATGGGTTTGCTCCTGTTTGCCCCATATTGCACTAAAAATATCGATAACGCAAGGGATGCAGAAAAAAATTATCCCAGAGCAACATCCAGGGCCATCATTACCGCAAAGCCGATCATGAGACCGAGGGTGGCTATATGTTCATTACCCTCCCGGCGGGATTCGGGGATGACTTCTTCAGCGACCACATAGATCATGGCCCCGGCAGCGAAGGCCAGGGCGTAGGGCAGAATGGGCTGCATAAGGGTAACCAGAGCCGCCCCTGCTACCCCGGCGATGGGTTCTACCACCCCCGAAAGCTGGCCATACCAGAATGCCTTGCTCCGGCTGAGGCCATCCCGTCTGAGGGGGATGGAGACCGCTGCCCCTTCGGGAAAATTCTGCAAACCTATACCCAGTGCCAGGGCTACCGCGCCTGCCAGACCCGCGGAGGGGATCCCTGCGGCAACAGCACCGAAACCAACCCCTACCGCAAGCCCTTCCGGGATATTGTGGAGGGTAATGGCGAGGACAAGAAGAATAGAGCGCTGCCAGTTGGTCTTTATTCCCTCCGCCTCATTACGTGCATATTCGATATGGAGGTGGGGAAGTATACGGTCTACGACCCGAAGAAAGAGCCCCCCAAGGAGAAAGCCCGCAACCGCTGGAATCCAGGGGGAGCCGCCCATCGCTTCGGATAGCTCTATGGCCGGCTGGAGGAGGGACCAGAAGCTGGCTGCAATCATGACACCACCGGCAAAGCCGAGCATGGCATCCAGAACTTTACGATTAATCGATTTGAAAAAGAACACCGTACC
>JAAYUZ010000050.1 GCA_012517385.1 Treponema sp.
GGGATGAAGGGCTTTGATATAGGGCTTGAAATGTCCGGTTCCGGTGCAGCCTTTGAATCAATGCTGGAAGGTATGTACCCCGGCGGCCGTATCGCCCTGCTCGGGATCCTCCCCCCGGAAACCAGGATAGACTGGGACCAGGTCATCTTTAAGGGGCTGCACCTTAAGGGCATTTATGGCCGTGAAATCTTTGAAACCTGGTATAAGATGCAGGCCATGCTCTTAAGCGGTTTGAATATCGCTCCTATTATCACCCACCGGCTCCCCTTTGACCAATACCAGAAGGGATTTGATGCAATGCTGAGCGGCCAGAGCGGAAAGGTTATTCTTACTCTGGATTAAGGGGTACAAAGGCGACGCCATAGCAGGTCTCGCTCATCATTCGTCATAGGTTCAGACGGTTCCGCAGTTCCGCAATCTGGTTCTGAACAGCCTGGGGGGCGGGGCCGCCGGACCGGGAACGGTTATGCAGGGCAGCGGCGGGACGGATGACCTCGTAGAGATCCGCATCAAAGAGCTCGCAGCGGCTGCGCAGCTGGTCCAGGCTTCGTTCTGCGATACTCCGTTGTCCGGCGGCCCCGCAGTCCCGAACGATCTGAGCGGCTACTTCATGGGCTTTCCGGAAGGGAAGACCCTTACGCACCAGGTATTCGGCCACATCGGTGGCTTCCAGGAAGCCGCCGACACAGGCTGCCTCCATCCGGTCCTGGCGGAACCGGGCGGTTGCCATCATGGGACGGAACATCCTGATGGTAGCACGGGCCGTATCCAGGGCATCAAAGAGGGCTTCCTTATCCTCCTGCAGGTCCCGGTCATAGGCATAGGGGAGCCCCTTAAGAAGGGTAAGAAGACTCACCAGGTTGCCGATTTGCCGGCCCGCCTTGCCCCGGATAAGTTCCGCAAAATCGGGGTTCTTTTTCTGGGGCATGATGGAAGAACCTGTACTCCACTGTTCCGCCAGGTCGATAAAGCCGAATTCCTCCGTGGCCCAGATAATGATATCCTCGCAGAACCGGGACAGGTGGGTTGCCAGGATGGCACAGGCACCGGCCATCTCCAGTGCAAAGTCCCGGTCAGCCACGGAATCCATGGAATTGACCGTGGGGCCCGGGAAACCGAGGGACCGGGCAACCGCCTCCCGATCCAGGTGTAAGGTTGAGGTAGCCAGGGCTCCCGAACCCAGGGGGCATTCATCGAGCCGGGTGAGGGCATCTAAAAAACGCTGACGGTCCCGAACAAGGCCTGCGGTCCAGGCGGTAAGGTGATGGGCGAGGCTCACCGGCTGGGCCCGCTGCAGGTGGGTGTAGCCAGGCATGAGGGTTTCCAGGTGCTGTTCTGCCAGTTCGAGCAGGACCTGACAGGTGGCCCGGATTTCTTCGGCGATCTCCGGCACGACCCGTTTGAGGTAGAGCCTCAGGTCCACCGCCACCTGGTCGTTCCGGCTCCGGCCCGCATGGACCATCCGGCCCACATCGCCAAGCCGTTCCGTGAGGACAGCCTCTATAAAGGAATGGATATCCTCCGCTTCCATATCAATCTGGAGTGTCCCTTTGGCAAGCTCGGCGGAAATCCGCCCAAGCTCCTCATCGATTGCCTGGGCTGCTTCTGCAGGGATAATTCCCTGTTTAGCCAGCATGGCTACATGGGCCCGGCTGCCGGTAATATCCTCCTGGGCAAGCCGGCTATCCACGGCGATGGAGGATTCAAAGGCAAGGGCTTCCGCTTCGGGTTTTGCTTCGAGTCTGCCGGACCACAGGACCTGTGCCATGTCTTACCCCGCTACGCCAGAGGACTTCGCTTCGGTTCCATCAATATGCTGTGTTCCCTTTACAAAACCCTGTTCCATAAGGGAGCGGACCAGCACAGGAAGACCGTAAAGCCGGATAAAGCCCTTGGCATCTGCATGGTTATAGAGTTCGCCGGTGGTAAAGCTGGCGATGCTCGTGTTATAGAGTGAATAGGGAGATTTGGTGCCCGCTGCGCTGATAGAACCCTTATAGAGTTTTAGCCGCACCGTGCCGGTAACGGTCCGCTGGGTAGAATCCACGAAGGCGCTCAGGGCTTCCCGGAGGGGGGGAAACCAGAGGCCGCCGTATATCACCTCTGCCATTTTCTGGCTTACCATCTGCTTAAAGGAGTAGGTCTGCCGGTCAAGACAGAGGTGCTCCAGTTCCTGGTGGGCATAATAGAGGATGGCGCCGCAGGGGGTTTCGTAGACGCCCCGGCTCTTCATGCCCACCACCCGGTTTTCTACCAGGTCCACAATACCAACCCCATGGGCACCGCCGATTTTGTTCAGGGTTTTTATCAAGGTGACCCCATCCATCCCTTTGCCGTTTACCGCCACCGGAATACCCTTTTCGAACTCAACCTCCACATATTCGGCCTTGTCAGGGGCTTTTTCTGGAGGAACGGTCATCTTAAGCATCCGTTCCAGGTTAGGCTCATTGGCGGGGTCTTCCAGTTCCAGCCCCTCATGGGAGATGTGCCATAGGTTATCATCCCGGCTGTAGGAGTCGCTCTTTTTCATAGGAACCGGTATGCCCCGCTTTTCCAGGTATTCTATTTCCTCTTCCCGGCTTTTAATGTCCCAGGTCCGCCAGGGGGCAATGATTTCCAGGTCCGGCGCAAAGGCCATAATTCCCAGGTCAAAGCGGACCTGGTCATTGCCTTTTCCGGTTGCACCGTGGGCAATGGCGACGGCCCCCTCTTTCCGGGCATAGTCCACCAGGACCTTTGCAATGAGGGGCCGGGCGGTGCTGGTCCCTAAGAGATACTTATCTTCATAGACCGCACCAGCCTTTAAAGCGGGCCAGACATAGTCTTCCACATATTCCTTTTTAACATCCGCCACATAGCAGGCGGAGGCGCCGGTGGTCAGTGCCCGCTGCCGGATACTTTCCCAGTCCGCCTCCTGTCCCACATCCACACAGACTGCGATGATGTCGCAGTCATAGTTTTCTTTTAACCAGGGGATAATGACCGTGGTATCAAGACCGCCGGAATAGGCCAATACAATCTTCTTTTTCATAGTATGCTCCTTATAATACTTCATCTAATAACTTCATCTAACACAGTTTTCAGAATTGCGAGCCCCCGCTCTATTTCTTCATCTTTGATGATGTAGGGCGGGAGGAGCCGCAGGGTTTTCTGGCCCGCTGAAAGGAGAAGCAGTCCCTGCGAAAGGGCCTTCTCCAGCACGGGCCATGCATCGGTGCTGATATCGATACCGATCATGAGACCCCGGCCCCGCACTTCCCGGATTGCAGGATGCTGCCAGCGGCGGACCGTCTCCATGATACGTTCACCTTTCCGGCTGATATCCGCCAGCATGTCCGGGGTATCAACCAGGTTCAGCACAGCAAGGCCCGCTGCCGCAGCCAGGGGGTTCCCCCCGAAGGTACTGCCATGGTCTCCCACACCGAGGACATCAGCGGCCTTCTTGCCTGCCAACACCGCTCCGACAGGCACACCCCCAGCAAGGCCCTTTGCGAGGGTTACTACATCAACAGGTACCCCATAGTGCTCCGACGCAAGGAAGGTGCCGGTCCTGCCCATGCCGGACTGGACTTCATCGAACATAAGAAGCACGTCCCGTTCTGTGCAGAGCCGTGCCACTTCCCGGACATAGGTCGGGTCCAAAGGCCGGATGCCGCTTTCCCCCTGGACGGGTTCCATGAGCACCGCAGCCACCGTACCGTCCAGAGCCTTGGCCATGGCAGCCAGATCGTGGGGCTCCACATAAAGGAAGCCCTCCACAAAGGGGGCAAAACAGTCGGGATGAAAGCGGTCCTGGCCCGTGGCGGTAAGGGTTGCCAGGGTCCGGCCATGGAAACTCCCCTTAAGGCTGACAATCCGGTGCCTCCCATTCCCATACTTAGTCTGGGAATACTTACGGGCAATCTTTATGGCCCCCTCATTTGCTTCGGCGCCGGAGTTGCTCAGGAAAACCCGCTCCATGCCGGCCTTTCGGCAGGCCTGGACGAGCCGTTCCGCAAAGGCAAGGGATGTATCGCTTAAAAAATAGTTTGATGTATGGATGAGCCGCGCGGCCTGGCTGCTGATGGCTTCCACCAGGGCCGGGTGATTGTGGCCCAGGCAGTTCACCGCGATACCGGCGGTGAAATCCAGGTAACTTTTGCCCTCCCTGTCGGTGAGCTGGGCCCCGGACCCCTTTGTGAAAACCACCGGGAGCCGGTGGTAGGTATTCATGAAGGCATCAGAGAAGGTTTGGTTCATAGTATATCCCCAGGGGTCCCCTCCGGGGGGACCAGCATATCAGTTACCATCGGCCACCACCTGGGTGCCGATGCCTTCGTCGGTAAAGAGTTCCAGGAGCAAGGCATGGGGGATTCTGCCATCTATAATGTGGGCCTTCTTAACCCCCGCATCCAGGGCTACCCTGCAGCAGTCCACCTTGGGAATCATCCCCTTGCTCACAGTACCCTCTTTGATAAGCCGATCAAGCTCTGACCGTTTTATTTCCTGAAGCAGCGAATCGGGGTCGTTTACATCCCGGAGTATGCCCCGGACATCGGTCATGAGCATGAGTTTTTCCGCTCCCAGGGCTGCGGCAATCTGGGCCGCCGCGGTATCCGCATTTATGTTCAAGGACTGGCCGGCCGCATTGTCTACTCCCTGAGCCACGGTTGAAACCACCGGTATATACCCCCGGGAAAGGACATCATCCAGGACCGCCGTTTTAACCGCGCTGATTTCACCCACAAGCCCCAGGTCTCCCGCCGGAGACTTGAGCTTTCTAGCCTGCAGGAGGCCCCCATCAAGACCGCAGATCCCCAGGGCCTGGCCACCGGCCTGCTGAATGAGGGAGACTATATCCTTATTCACCTTCCCCGCCAGCACCATCTGGACAATTTCCATAGTTTCCTCATCGGTATAACGAAGGCCATTCACAAAGCGGCTTTCCTTGCCAATTATTTTCAGCATATGTTCAATCTCAGGGCCTCCGCCATGGACCAGCACCGTACGGATGCCGACACAGGCCATGAGCACCACGTCCTGGATGACTGCAGCCTTAAGATCATGGTTAATCATGGCATTGCCGCCGTACTTTACAACGATGGTCTTGCCCATGAACTTCTGGATATAGGGCAGGGCTTGAATCAGCACCCGGGCCCGGTCTTCGTTTCCGATGGTAAACTCCTTCAAACTGACACTCCTTCTCGTAAATTATGGCTGGTAATTCCCATCTCGTTGGATGGCCGCCTCAGGAACGGTAATCGCCGTTAATTTTCACATAGTCATAGGTAAGGTCGCAGCCCCAGCAGGTGGCGCTGGCCTTCCCAGAGTCTTTCAGGTCGATGATAATTTCGATTTCTTCCTGGGAAAGGACCGATTTAGCCAGCTCCTCAGAAAAGGGGATTGATGCACCGTTCTTGCAGACCGGAACTTCCCCTGCCCCGCTGCGGAACCGGACCGAAACCGTTTCCGGCTCAAAGTCTGCCCCGGAGTATCCCATCGCACAGAGGATACGTCCCCAGTTTGCATCGGCACCGAAACAGGCAGCCTTTACCAGGCTTGAACTCACCACGGCCTTTGCAAGGGTTTCGGCGGTCTCTTCGTCCCTGGCACCACTTACCGTACACGTAACAAGCCGTGTCGCCCCCTCCCCATCCCGGGCAATGGCTCGGGCCAGGTTGATGCACACCTGTTCGAGGGCGGCGCAGAAGCGGAGATAATTGGCATCGTCCTTTTCGATCGGGGGATTCCCCGCCTTGCCGTTCGCGAGGATCAGCACCATGTCGTTGGTACTGGTATCCCCGTCCACCGTGACACGGTTAAAGGAACGCCGTACCGCAAGGCGGAGGGCGCTGTCGAGGAGGGGCGGTGCAATGGCCGCATCGGTGGTAATAAAGCTCAGCATGGTGGCCATATTGGGATGTATCATGCCAGCCCCCTTAGCGGCGGCTCCTATCCGGACCGGCTTGCCGTCCAGTTCAAACTCAACAGCTGTTTCTTTTTTCCGGGTATCGGTGGTCATCATAGCCTCCAGGGCCGCCGAATGGCCCTGGTAGTCTGCGGAAAGGGATTTGATAAGTTCCGGCATGGCGGATTCAACCCTTTCTACCGGCAGGGGAACCCCGATAACACCGGTGGAACCCACAGCAACGAGGGTTGGCTCTATACCCAGAGCGGTGGCAGCTGCACGGGCCATTCGGCGGGCAGCGTCGAGCCCCGCTTCACCGGTACAGGCATTGGCGTTTCCTGAATTGCAGATAATTGCCTGGCACCGGCCTGCAGCCAGGTGTTCCCGGCTTACAAGCACACTGGCAGCTTTAACCTTGTTAGTAGTATACATTCCCGCGGCGGTACACGGCCTGTCGGAAACGATTAATGCCAGATCCCGTTTATCATTCTTTTTGCGGATACCGCACCATACACCGCCGGCTTTAAATCCCTGGGGGGCACAGAGGCCGCCATCAATCTGTTTCATATCCGCTCCTTTCAACTGTTTAATTATAAACCTGCTTTTTAGGTTGGGGAACATGGGTAATGAAGACCTTCCTGAAGGTCTTTAAAGGCGGGTTAGGGTCTACGGAGGCGTCGGTGATTCAACTTCATAGGTATAAATATGCATATTTATAAATTTATGTCAACGCATTATAATGGAAACAAAAATGCCATAAAAATAGAGAAATTTTATATTTTATTATTTTATATCACTTTATTTTAATTCAACATGAGCGAATTAACGCAATTTTTATCATTCTGATGATACAAACCCCTTGACCATAAATCATTTTTAGCATATTTATACATTAACTTTAACCGGACAACAGCAACTAAAATTTGACTGTTCCGTTAAAGTGGGGTTATACTTCCATCATTAATAAAAGGGGGAAAGCTATGCTGGACACCATTGAATCGGAAGTTGAAGTTGAACCTCACGGTGTGGACTTTGACGATGACACGGCTTTGAGCGGAAAAATTTACTGCGCCAACTGCATTCACTGCAAGGTGGTACCTTCCAGCCCCGATGGGGATGAACGATACTTCCTGCGGGTACGCTGTGATGCGGGCAAATGGCGTAAAAAGCTCGGCGAAGAAAAGGTATACAAATACTGCACCGTATCCCGCCGCAGTCTTGATTATTGTGATGCCTATGAGGAGATGGGTGACCCCAAAGAGTTTCTAAGGGAATTAAAGAAGACTCTGCCCGTCAGGGATGAGTTATACGTACGGTAAGCATACAGGCTGCTGACAGGAAACCGACTCCTGTCAGCAGCTTTTTTTATGAATGTTGCCCCATTTCAGTTCTCTCTGTATTCTTTGCTTTTTTTTTATTCTTATGACACTCATTTTAAATCAGCAGATCTTGTCTGCTATGTACTGTATAAAACAGCTTTGCTGTTGTAAATAAATACTATAGAAACGAGGAGTTTTTATGAAAACAAAGTTCACTTTTCTTTTTGTATCAATGGTATTAGCATTCGGGAGTTGTGCATCGACAAAGCCAAAACCTCTAGATCCGGTATCCATTACAAAACCTGTTCAGCTTACACAACTGAATCTTTTCATCAGAAGTGATACAGATGTTGAAAACAAAGGAAAGCTCTTTATTGCTGAAGTACTTCCTAAATATATGGAAAAAATCGCAAATGAAGTAAAAGAAAAAAACGGCTTAACAATTGATACCGATGCATTCCTTCAAGATGTGCAAAAGGGCTCTGATAATATTGCCATGAAAACACTTGATTTTGGCGGAAAATTTGTTGTTCACAATTATGAATGGAAATTTAACGAGAATGAATCCCCGCGAGCAATCTTTGCAATCTCCTATGCAATACGGGAAGATGGTACAATGCCGATTCAGATTATTATTAAACAGGATGATCCAGAGTATAAGCCAGGTAAGGAATATTTATTTGAACTACCTCTTCATGTAAAAGAGTAACATACTGCAATGTTCGCATTGAGTTGACATGTATAAAAAATAAGGCTCTTTCAAAACTAGGGAGGTTTTGAAAGAGCAGCCTTTCATCCAAACTTAAAAAACTTTCGTGAATAACCTGTTCTGAGATCCTTGTTGAGGCTCCTTGTAATTCACCATAAATCGTGATATATCCTTTATTATGCGTAGAACAACTGTTTGGCTAATTCTTGGTGCTGTTCTGCTGGTGGCGAGCCAGCTTGTTTCCTGTGCATCTGCCCCTGTGGTGATTCCCGATGGGATTACTCCTATGGAACTGGTACAACGGGCCCAGGATGCTACCGATAAGGACCAGTACGATGTGGCCATACAATACTACCAGGCCATTCTGGATAGGTACCCCGATGATATCGAGATGGTCTGTACTGCCGAATACGAAATTGCCTTTATTAAGTATAAACAGCATAAATATACGGAAGCAAAGGCGGGCTTTACTGCTCTATTGGAACGGTATAAAGAGGCCGATGCGGAGTTCCTGCCAGCCCAGTATAAAATCCTTTCCGAAAAGGTCCTGGCAAAAATGGAACTTGAAAAAAAATAACGGGGTTAAACCTTACTGGGGCAGAATCATCACATTAATTTTAAGCTCCCGTTCAATGGCAGCCTGGTCGACCATTTCTTTGGTGATATCTCCCCGGGGCCGAGGATGGGGCGGTGCGTCCCCAATCAATATGATGAGCTTTTCTTCCGCTGCCCAGGGGAATTTAGTACAGGCCGCATAGAGGGCCTCATAGACTGCTTCTGGGATATCCCTGCCGCCCCCAACCCTGATGGCATTCAGAGTCCGCTGAAAGCTGGCAAAGTCACTGGTAAAGGCTATCGGCTTGTTCAAGTATTCTTCGAAATAGTCCTTATACAGTACCATCCCGATTCTAAATGACGAAAATTGTGCAATGATATCCTTAAGCATGGGAATCAGCATGGTCCTGACCGAATCGATATCATCCCGCATGCTGTCGGTGGTATCCAGACACAGGACCAGGTCTACCGATTTGCCCTTAAGGGTTTCCAGTATCTTTTTCATTTTAGGGACTATGTCATCCACCCCGGTAGAATAGACCACTTCCCCCTTCCCCGCTGCGGCAATCTCTATAAAGGCTTCTACCGTATCTTTCATAAAGTTCCCCTCAGGGGGTCCTTCCAGAGGTTTCTGCACCACCCGCAGTACAAAGGGATTATCCTTAAAGGAGCCCTGGTAATCCCCATAGGGTTTTTCAAAGGCTCTGATGTTAAGGTAAGTCCCATCGACCACATAGATTTCTCCATGCCGGGTCCAGGGGTATCCATAATTAAGAATATAGGGGATATAAATATGAAAGGCTTCACCAAACTGGCTGTCCGGTTCGGGACTAGAATCGATAAGGGACCAGATCTTGCTTTCCTTGGGGATGGGTTTCCCGTCCAGCAGACGCATTTCGTCTCCATTGATGGGGTTCCATTCCGGCGCCCTATAGGCATAGTTATCGGCCTTCATAGCCGGATCCCTGGTAGATTCGGTAAGCAGCACCGAAGCTATATCCGGCTTTTTGCGTATATAAAGATGATAGCCCCCATCAATCCGCTGCTCAATCCGCAGATCCTGCACCGAAATAGATAAATCTATCCCGTTGAGACGAAACAGGGAACTCCATAAAAAGACAAAAAGGAAAACACCGCCTTTCTTTCCCATATTGTCATTATCGGTATGAATTTAGATTGTATAAAAGTGGAATGTCCGATAGAGTAGAATCATAATGAATCATATTGATGAAAAAACGGTGCCCCGTGGCGCCCTCTTTGCCTTTGCGGCCTACGGGTCCTGGGGCCTGCTGCCATTATTCTGGAAACTCCTTTCAGCGGTGGAATCTACCCAGATTCTGGCCTGCCGGATAGTCTTTTCTCTTGCCTTTGTGTGGATTATCCTTGCCATGCGGGGAAAAGCTCAATGGTGGAAGCTCCTGGGGGATAGAAAGAACCGTACCGCCCTGGCTCTCTCAGCATGTTTTATTGCCCTGAACTGGGGTATGTATATCTGGGCGGTCAATAGCTCCCATACGGTAGAAGCCTCTCTAGGATATTACATCAATCCCCTGGTAAATGTATTTTTAGGACTCATCTTTTTTAAGGAGCGGCTTAGGCCTATCCAGTGGACCGCCTTTGCGGTTGCAGCAGTCGGAGTCATTCTCATGACTATTTTTTCCGGAGTGTTCCCCTGGATTTCCCTTGGTCTGGCCCTCAGTTTTGGTTTGTATGGGATGGCAAAAAAGAAGATTGCTCTGACAGCCCTGGAAAGCCTCGCATCGGAAACCCTCCTGCTCTTCCCGCTAGCATTTGGATTTTTATTTTTAAGGCAGATGCAGGGAACTGCCACATTTACTGCTTCGGCACTACAAACGGTCCTGCTTGTTTCTTCCGGCATCATAACTGCCCTGCCCCTGCTCTGGTTTGCCCGGGCAGCCCAGTTGCTGCCCCTTTCTACCCTGGGTTTTATCCAGTTCCTGTCTCCTACAATACAGCTTGCTTTGGGGGTCCTGGTCTTTGGGGAAGCCTTTCCCCTGCGGAATTTTATTGCCTTTGGTTTTGTCTGGGCAGGGGTGCTCTTGTACAGCCTTTCCTATATTAGAAGAAAAGCTTAATTGGCATCTCTTTTGCTTTTATAAATTTGCTTTAGCGCTGCAATAGTAAGGGGGGCCGAACCTTCATAATGATTATTTACATTAATGATAACCTTGCCATGGCTAAATTTCGTGTCCAATGACATAGAGATAATATCTTTTTTATCAGGCTTTTCATCTACAATTTTATTCCATGTTTTATTTGTCGTCTTTTCTATCTCTAACCTGTCCCCTCCGAGAAGTCTGACAACCAAGGTATCCCCAAGATAATCTCGATATTGGGTAAACACCTTATACACAGAAGGCATATACAATTTCTCCGAAAACACATGGATAATACCTTCAGATTGTAAAAACTTAAAATAATCAGGAGTAAGGTAATTTTTATTTCGGATTTCAATCCCAATTGGATAAGGTTTCTCTATTCTTGAATAAAAATCATGAAATTGTTCGATAAACATTTCTAAAGACTCCATCTTATCCTTATTTAAATATTCAAATTCAAACATGAGTAGTCCAATTTTCTTTTTAAGCGGAGCTATCGCATCAATATAACGATGGTATAGATCAGTAGATAAAAAATGTTTATTCACTATAAGAGTATCCGGCTTACTCCAGGTACGTTCATGGGTAAGGCAGATCCCCTCATAAGCTTTACAGGTAAAAATAAATGAATCTGGGGTATTTTCCGCATAGCGCTTTGCTTCTATAGGATCAGGTATTTTGTAAAACCAGCTGTCTATTTCAGCGGTATTAAAGTGCTGCGCATATTCAGTGAGATAATCAGCTGCATTTGGGTACTTTCTTGTATACACCAGGCCTACCCAGGAATCGTAGTTCCAGGAACAGGTGCCAAGATACAAATTGCTCATCAATCTAACTATAAAACAGGTTTATAAAAAAATCAGTAAAACTTGATAAAAAGGTAAAAAATACTTGCGCTTTATTAATATTCGAATTATATTCAATACATATTCGAAAGACTTTCGAAAGAGGTTCGAAAATTGAATGAACAGCTAAGTGAAAGAGAACGGTTAATCCTGGATAAGTTATCCCAGCTGGGGACTATTTCGGTAAGTGACCTCGCTGCGGAGTTGCAGCTTTCTGAGGTCACCATCCGTTCAGACCTGAAGGAACTGGAGGAGAAGGGCTGGCTTCAGAGAACCCGAGGCGGGGCTGCACCGGCTTTTCATAGGGATATTCTGGAACGGCAACGGCTTCACATGGAAGAAAAACAGGTTATTGCCCGGGCTGCAGCTGAGTTAGTAGAGAACGGGGATGTCATTATGATTGAAGCGGGGACCACTACAGCCCTCATTGCCCGGTACCTCATGGGAAAACGGGATATCCATATTGTTACCAATTCTACCCTGGTTTTCTCCTATGCAAGGATGAATCCGGCCTTGCAGATAACCATGACCGGCGGTGAATTCCGCCGTCCCACCGAGTCCCTGGTAGGTCCAATTGCCCTGGAAACTATAAGCCGCCTGAATGTTCGGCTCGCCTTTGTTGGCACCGATGGATTCAGTCTGCATAGAGGAATGACTACTCACCTGGTTGAGGGGGGCGAAATCGTAAAGGCTATGAAAGCCCATGCAGGCAAGACCATCCTGGTAGCCGATTCGAGCAAATACGGGAAAGTTGGTTTTGTCAGTGTGCTTCCCCTCCAGGAGGTGGACCTGATAATAACAGATCGGAATTTAAGCGCTCAGGCTGTTACTGAATTGCATGAAGCTGCAATAAGGGTGCAACTTATTTAGATTTTTTATAAGGAAGGGAATATGGCACATGTGGTGATAATGCCCCGGCAGGGAAACACAGTTGAATCCTGCATCATAGTGGGCTGGAATAAAAAAGAGGGCGACCTGGTTAAGGCAGATACACCCCTCTGTGATGTGGAAACAGACAAGGCAACCTTTGAAGTTGTCGCCGGTACGGAGGGGACACTTCTTAAAATTCTCCATGAAGCAGGGGATGATGTACCGGTATTGCAGCCCATTGCGGTTATCGGTGGGGCTGGCGAAGACTGGCAGACCGCCCTTGTTCAGGCCAGCGACGGCTCTGTAACTATAGGCCATAATACAGGGGGCACCCCAGAGGTAAAAACAGAGCCAGAACAGGGATCTGCCGCACCGGGTGGAGGGGGCCGAACAAACCCTGCTACAGGTACGGCAACGGATGCTGGGGATGCTCGATCAGGCAGCCCTGGTTCAAATAAAGCCTCTATACAGGCGGCACCAGCCTCGCCTCGGGCTAGAAATCTGGCGGCCCGGGAAGCACTGGATCTTTCAGCCGTGGAGGGAACAGGCCCTGGGGGCAGAATTATTGAACGGGATGTACAGGAGGCTCTTGCTGACCGGCCTCCGCTGACGGCAGCAGCCCGGGCCGCCCTGTCTGGTACGGCAGCTGGGGCAGCGATAGAAGGGGCGGGATCCGGCATTGGAGGGCGATTTCGCCTGGCGGACCTGGCCGCCGGCGGCGGAAAGACCTAAGTCATCAAGGGTGATGCTTTGGGCGCAGGATCTGGAAGTGCAGGCAGCAGTCAGGAAAACTTGCCTCCTATAGAAAGTCCAATAAAGGGAATACGCAAACTTATTGCAGACCGTATGCTCGAGTCCCTGACAAGCACTGCCCAGTTTACCCTGAATAGTCATGCCAGGGCGGATCGGCTGCAGGGGCTTCGCCAACGTTTTAAGACAGCCCATCCCGATCTAAGCCTTTCGGGTATTACCATCAACGATATGGTGCTCTTCGCGGTATCCCGGTTACTCCCCCTGTACCCCTTTATGAATGCCCATAAAATTAATGACAAAGTCCTAACCTATAAACAGATTCATCTGGGCATGGCGGTGGACACCCCCAGGGGTCTTATGGTGCCGGTAATCCGGAATGCGGACCGGCTTAGCCTGGCCCAAATTTCTATAGAGGCAAAACGGCTTGCTGCAGCCTGCCAGCAGGGGACTATCAGTCCCGATGAACTTACCGGTTCCACCTTTACGGTAACGAACCTGGGAGCCCTTGGTATAGAAAGCTTTACGCCGGTCATCAACATACCGGAAGTGGCAATTCTGGGTGTCTGCGGGATTGAACTGAAACCGATAGTAAGGGATTCTGCGGAAACAGGCCCAGCTTCGGCGTTTAGAGCCGACGAAGTACGCTTCGTACCCCATATCGGGCTGAGTCTAACTATTAATCATCAGGTTGTAGACGGAGCCCCGGCAGCCCGTTTCCTAAAGGCCCTCTGCGAGGCTATTGCCCATATAGACCTCTACCTGGCGCGGTAAGAAGTGCTGGTAAGAATTATTGGTAAGAAGTACCGGTTAGAAGCATGGGAAAGGACATTGCGAAGGAGTAGTAGTTATGTATGACGTGATAATTATCGGAGGGGGGCCCGCCGGATACCTGGCTGCGGAACGGCTTGGCCATGAGGGTAAGCAAGTTCTTTTAGTAGAAAAGTCCTTTCTTGGGGGTACCTGCCTGAACATAGGTTGTATCCCCACCAAAACCCTGCTCAATTCAGCCAAATTGTTTGTCCATGCAAAAGAAGGAGACCGCTTTGGCGTTCACTGTGAGGGCCTTTCCTATGACTGGTCCGCGATACAGGGCTGGAAAACCGAGGTAGTAGAAAAGCTTCGGTCCGGCATTGCCGGTATGATGGAAAAGTATAAGGTGAACGTTTTGGAAGGCACGGGGGAACTGCTCGCCCCACCCCGGGGTAAAGAAGGAGCCCAGGTCCGTATTACACTAACCGATGGCAGGGTGCAGGAAGAACAGGGCCGCGCAGTGCTCATTTCTACGGGCTCTGTACCTGTCATGCCGCCCATACCGGGAGTGGAACACAATGAGCAGGTGGTGGATTCTACGGGGCTGCTGGAAATTGAGAAGGTTCCCAAATCGCTCATCATCATTGGCGGTGGAGTTATCGGAGTCGAGTTTGCTTCCCTCTTTGCATCCCTGGGAAGCACCGTAACCATTATCGAAATGATGGATGAAATAGTCCCCTTTATGGACCGCGAACAGGCACCCATACTCAGACGGGCTATGAAAAACGTGGAGTTCCGTCTTGGCTGCCGGGTAGAAAAACTCTCCGGAGGCCGTGTGTTTTATAAAGCCAAGGATGGATCGGAAGCCCAGATTGATGGAAACCTGATTCTTATGGCAGTGGGCAGGCGGCCTCAGCTTAAGGGCTGGGGAGCGGACCAGCTGGGCCTGAATATGGGTCGACAGGGAATTGCCGTAGATGAAAGGATGCGGACTAACCTGAGCGGTGTCTGGGCAGCGGGTGATGTGACTGGCAAAAGTCTCCTAGCCCATGCGGCATACCGAATGGGGGAAGTGGCTGTTTCGGATATTCTGAACTACCTGGACCGGCTTGAGGGCAAGGATGGTAATGAGCGAACGATGCGGATGCGCTACGATGCCATTCCCTGGGCGGTCTATGGAAACCCTGAAGCAGCCGGTGTTGGACTTACCGAACAGGAGGCAGAGCAGCGGGGGATCCATATTATTAAAGGAAGTTTACCGATGCGGATTTCAGGTCGCTTTGCAGCAGAAAACACCTTTGCTGCACCGGGGGCTTGCAAGGTTATCGCCGATGAAAGTACAGGAAACATCCTTGGGGTTCATGCGGTCGGGGCCTATGCATCGGAATTTATCTGGGGAGCCGCGGCCCTCATAGAACAGGAACTGCGACTCAGCGACGTGAAGGAACTGATATTCCCCCACCCTACGGTGAGTGAAATAATCCGTGATGTTATATGGACTATGTAAACGTATACATTTTAAGGAGCGATCTATGCCGAAATCTTTATTAATAAGTCCCGCAGAGGTGCGGAAAGCCCAGGTTATTACGATAAAGGATATTCCGGTTAATCAATATAAGCCGGATTTTACAAAGGAGCTTGCCACCTACGGCAAGGATCGGCTGATCAAGGTATGGTACGACATGGTGACCATCAGGGAATTTGAAACCATGCTCAATTCCTTTAAGACCATGGGCTCCTGGAATGGAATCGAGTACAACCACAAGGGACCGGCCCACCTGTCTATCGGCCAGGAAGCGGCAGCGGTCGGCCAGTGCATCAACCTTACTATCGATGACTTCATCTTTGGAAGCCACCGCAGCCATGGGGAAATACTTGCAAAATGTTATTCAGCAATCTGGCAGCTCGATGAGAATAGGCTCGAAAGCATTATGAAGGGCTTCTTAAACGGAGAAACCCTCGGAATAGCCGAGAAGGCCCCTTATAAGAATATAAAGGACCTGGCAGAAAACTTCGTACTGTACGGAACCCTGGCGGAAATTTTTGCCCGGAAGGCAGGCTTTAACCGCGGTCTTGGGGGTTCCATGCATGCCTTCTTTACACCCTTCGGCTCCATGCCAAACAATGCCATTGTGGGAGGATCGGCGGACATAGCCACCGGATCTGCCCTCTATAAGCGGATTAACCGGAAGCCGGGGATAGTCATCGCCAACATTGGAGACGCCTCCATGGGTTGCGGCCCCGTCTGGGAAGCGATGATGCTGGCCTCCATGGACCAGTACAGAACGCTTTGGCCAGAGGATGTTGGCGGCGCCCCCCCGATTCTCTTTAATTTCTTTAATAATTTTTACGGTATGGGTGGCCAAACCATGGGCGAAACCATGGGTTACCAGGTTCTTGCCCGCATTGGTGCCGGGGTGAATCCGGATAATATGCATAGCGAACGGGTCGATGGCTACAATCCGCTGGCGGTGGCCGAAGCGATCAGCCGGAAAAAAGAGCTACTTCTGGCGGGTAAGGGCCCGGTGCTGCTCGACACTCTGACCTATCGTATTTCGGGCCATTCACCTTCCGATGCGTCAAGTTACCGAACTCCGGAAGAGATTAAGCTCTGGCAGGAGGCGGATGCCATAGAAGCCTTTGGGAAGTACCTTATTGAAAATGGCCTTACAAACAAGGCAGAGCTGGAAGCACTGCGGACAGCGGTGGTGCAGAAACTCCTGGAAGTGGTAAAGCTCGCTACTAATGACCAGATATCCGAACGGGTATCGGGGCAGTTTATCGAATCGGTCATGTTCTCTAATGGGAAACTGGAAAAGATGGAGGACCGGCCACCAGAACTGCTTCAGGATATTAGGGAGAATCCCCGATATAAGTCTCTGCAGGGAAAGCTTCGGTATGGTTTTGACAGTGAAGGAAAGCCGGTTTCTAAAAACAAGGCATTCCAATACCGGGACGCCCTTTTTGAAGCTTTGGCATACCGGTTTATGGTAGATCCAAGTATGGCTGCCTGGGGGGAAGAAAACCGTGACTGGGGGGGAGCCTTTGCGGTATACCGGGGACTTACGGAGCTTCTCCCCTACCACCGGCTCTTTAACAGCCCCATCTCTGAGGGGGCCATTGTCGGTGCTGGCGTGGGCTATGCCCTTTCCGGCGGCAGGGCCGTGGTTGAACTCATGTACTGCGACTTCATGGGCCGGGCGGGGGATGAGATTTTTAATCAGGCCGCAAAATGGCAGGCCATGTCGGCGGGCCTCCTTAAGATGCCCCTGGTGGTACGGGTATCGGTGGGTAACAAATACGGAGCCCAGCACAGCCAGGACTGGTCAGCCCTGGTAGCACATATTCCGGGCCTTAAGGTCATGTTTCCCGCAACGCCCTATGATGCCAAGGGGATGCTGAACCTGGCCTTACGGGGCACCGATCCGGTCATCTTCTTTGAAAGCCAGCTTCTCTATGATGTAAGCGAACAGTTTGAAAAGGGAGGTGTCCCAGAGGGTTACTATGAATTGCCGGAAGGAGAGCCAGCTATCCGGAGACAGGGTAAGGATCTGACCATTGCAACCCTGGGGGCAACCCTCTACAAGGCCATGGAAGCTGCACAGGTTCTGCAGTCCCAATGGGGCATTGAAGCGGAAGTGATCGACCTCAGGTTCATCAACCCGTTGAATTACGAAAAAATCCTGGAATCGGTAAAAAAGACGGGTAAGCTTATCCTGGCAAGCGATGCGGTGGAACGGGGTTCCTTCCTGCATACGGTAGCGAGCAACGTACAGACCCTGGCCTTTGATTACCTTGATGGGCCGGTGGCGGTGGTGGGCAGTCGGAACTGGATTACCCCGGCGGCGGAAATGGAAAATCTCTATTTCCCTCAGAAGGAATGGATAATTGATACGATCCATGAACGGATTTTACCCCTCAAGGGCCATATACCAACGACAGTACAAACCACCGGGGAATTAGTGCGCCGAAACCGGCTTGGAGTGTAAGGGCCATGAAGGAACAAATCAATGACCCGGCACTATCCCCCCAGGAACGGCTTAAGGGGTTAAAACATCATGTTGGAGAGGTTCTTATAAAGGTTGGAGAGCCCCCGAAAAGTGGGGAAGTAAACAATCATATCCATACTATTTATAGTTTTAGTCCCTACACACCCTCCATGGCTGCCTTAAAAGCCTGGGAAGCAGGACTGGAAGCCGCGGGCTCGGTGGACCACGACTCCCTTGGTGCAGCGGAAGAAATGCTTTCGGCCTGCGAAATACTGGGGATTGGTGGCTGCGTCGGCTTTGAGGTCCGGGTGAGCTTTAAAAAAGGGGCTGACGGGAAGCCGGGCCCCTTTGCAGACCGGAAAATCAATAACCCCGATTCAAAGGGAATCGTCTACATGACCGTTCAAGGCATCCCCCGTCAGGCCTATGGCAAGGTACGGGACTTCCTGAAGCCTCTGCAGGAAGCGCGGAACAGGCGGAACCTGGCCATGGTGGAACGAATCAACCTCCTCCTTTCTCAGGGGGGCTTCCCTCCCCTTTCCTTTGAGCACCACATAATCCCCCTCTCCCAGCACCATCATGGAGGAAGTATCACCGAACGGCACCTGATGGCCGCCGTGGCACAGTTCCTTATTACAGAATTTGGGCAGGGACCCGCACTGCTTGAAGGACTGAAAACCCGGTTCGGCATAGAGGCTCCACAAAAATTAGCCCTGCTGCTCAATGACAGGTCTAACCCCCACTACCTTTTTGATCTTCTGGGACTTCTTAAAACAGATTTTCTGCCCCAGGTCTTTATTCAACCCGATGAGACCGAATGTATTCCCGCAGAACAGGTGGTAAGCTTTGCCCGCCACATCGAAGCCATCCCGGCCTATGCATATCTGGGTGATGTCGGAGATTCCCCGACGGGGGATAAAAAAGCGGAGCACTTTGAGGATGCCTATCTGGAAGAACTGTTCCAGGAACTGAAACGGCTGGGTTACCGGGCTGTTACCTATATGCCGCCCCGGAACAGCCGGGAACAGCTTCTGCGGGTTCAGGAACTCTGCAGGCGCTACGATTTAATGGAAATTTCCGGAGTGGACATCAATAGTTCCCGCCAATCCTTTCATTGTCCGGAGGTGTTGGAGCCCCAGTTTCACCATCTGGTGAACACAACCTGGGCACTCATCGCCCATGAGCGACTGGCGTCCATCAACCTGAAGTATTCCCTCTTTCATCCAGAAAATCCCCTGGCATCCCTGAGCCTTGCTGATCGGATTACTTTGTATGCCCGGCTTGGGAAGGCTCTGGATAAGAAAAAGCCGGAGGAGAGTGCCCGCCGTTTTATTCAAGAAAAAACCTTGGAGGCCTATAGTCATGGATAATTACAATGTGGCCCCCCTTATCAGGGGCATGTACCTTAAACACACCGGACAAAGCGTCGTTGTACTTCAGGGAAACATGCAAGAAGAATCGGAATGTCAGATTGATGTAAGTCCGGCATGCACAGATGGCAGCTTAAATGAAGCTATGGCAGCAAAGATCGTTTCTGAAACCTGCGAATCCTGGCTCTTTGAACATGGTCCGTCGGGGGTCGATGCCCTAAAGGTGCAGGGAAAGCCTGCCGTATTACCTTCTTGTATCCAGGTTAAAACCGATACAGGAAGCTGGTCCTACTACGTTGACTGGGACCTGGATAGCTGCCGGAGACGACTTTATAGAGGTGACCAAAGCCCGCTCAGGGCGAGCAGGACTGAAAAGGATGGCGCAACAGGGAGCGGAATTGCAAACAGCGGAATTGCAAGCGGCGGGATTGCAAATGGTGGGACTACAAGTAAGGGACCCGCAAGCGAAGCTGCATCTGATAACGTATATGAAACCCTTCTGGCGGGTCGGACCAGGCCTGTGGAAGGAAAAATCGCCCTTGTAACCGGCGGGGCCCAGGGTTTTGGAGAAGAACTGGTCCGGGGCCTTGTGGCAGGGGGAGCCCTGGTGTTTATTGTGGATTTAAATGAAGCCGGTGCTAAAGACCTGGCTGATCGGCTTAACCGCCATTATGGCAGAACCGTCGCCATTCCGGCGGTCTGTAACGTAGCCGATGAAACTTCGGTCCGCGCCCTCTGTGACCAGGTGGTGCAGGAAGCAGGGGGTCTTGATATCTGTGTGAGCAATGCGGGGGTCCTGAAAGCGGGAAGTGTTCTGGAACAGGATCTTAATGCTTTTAACCTGGTTACTTCGGTGAATTATACGGCCTTTTTCCTTATTACAAAATATCTAGGCCGAATCATGAAACTCCAGGCTATGACTGCTCCTGGTTGGTATACGGATATTATTCAGATTAACTCCAAATCGGGTCTTGAAGGGTCAAACAAAAATGGCGCCTATGCGGGCAGCAAGTTTGGAGGGATCGGGCTGGTGCAGAGTTTTGCTCTGGAGTTGGTGGAATATAATATAAAGGTAAACGCCATTTGTCCCGGTAACTTCTTTGATGGCCCCCTCTGGTCCGATCCGGAGAAGGGGCTTTTTGTACAGTATCTTAATGCGGGTAAGGTGCCGGGGGCAAAAAGTATTGGAGATGTCCGTGCATTTTATGAGGCCAAGGTGCCTATGAAGCGGGGCTGCACCGGAGCAGATGTACTTAAGACGCTGTTTTATATCATTGAACAGGTCTATGAGACTGGCCAGGCAGTTCCGGTAACGGGCGGCCAGATCATGCTCCACTAGGAGGTATTACATGGAGTACGCCATTGCGGTCATAGATATTGGGATGACGAATAAAAAGGTAGCCTTTTACGACGACCGATTGCGCCAGCTCGAAGCCCGGTATAAAACCTTTGAGCCCCTTCCGATTCAGGACTGTATGACCCACAATCTGGAAGCCATGGAAAGCTGGTTTATCGAAGAACTGCGTCGGGGTGCCTCTCTCTATCCAATCAGAGCTATTGCGGTGAGTACCCATGGGGCAACCTTTGTCTGTGTTGGACCTGATGGCAAGCCTTCAGTCCCCTGTGTTTACTATACCCATGAGCCGGGGGATGCCTTTCATCGGAGGTTTTACGAACGATTCGGGAGCCCAGAAAAATTACAGGCAGAAACGGGGACCCCCTATTTTAAGGCCCTTATAAACCCAGCCAAGGGAATCCTCTTTGCACAGGAACAGTTTCCCGAGGGTTTTAAAAATACCCGGTATATTTTGAACTACCCCCAATTTTGGGGGTACCGGTTCACCGGCCGTGTGGGTGCGGAGAACACCTATGTGGGCTGCCACAGTTACCTCTGGGACTGGGAACAGAAAACCTGGTCCAGCGTGGCCCGGAACCTTAACATCACCACCTTGCTCCCCCAGGAACTCAAGCATTCCTGGGATATTCTGGGGCCAATCAGTGCTGAACTTTCCCATGCTACAGGCCTTAAGCCCGACACGATTGTCACCATGGGGATCCATGATTCAAATGCATCCCTCCTCCCCCATTTTGCAAAGAAGGGCCGTGAAGGTTTCGTTCTCAATTCTACCGGCACCTGGTGTGTCATTATGAATCCTGTAAAACAGTATGGATTTAAAAAGGATGAACTGGGAAAGGTGGTCTTCTTTAACCAGTCCGCCTTCGGGAGCCCTGTAAAAACGGCGATTTTTTTAGGGGGCTATGAATTTGAAACCTGGTCTAAACTGCTCCAGGAACTTCACCACCGGAATGATCTGCCGCCATACCGGAGGGAGTTATACCAGGAAATTCTTGCCAGTAAAGAAGCCTTTTTACTCCCCGAACTGACCGCAGGATCGGGCCAGTTCCCCGATTCAAAACCCCGGGTGATCGAAAACGAAATGGAATATCCCTACCAGGATATTCTGACAAAAAAGGCTATTCCGCCCTGCTTTACTGATTTTGAACGGGGAATAGCAGTCCTCAGAATATCCCTTGTCATGCAAACCCTCACCGCCCTAGAACGGGCAGGCCTGCAGAGGGGGCAGGATATCTACACCGAAGGGGGATTCCGCAAGAACGAAGCCTACAATGTGCTTCTCTCGGCGGCCCTGCAGGAAAACAAGCTGGCCCTTACGGATATTGCGGAAGCAAGCGCCTTTGGAGCAGCGATGACAGCCAAGATGGCCCTTACCGGCAAGGGTCTTTCGGACCTGGCCGCGGATTTTACCGTGGAATATCTGGAAATTCCCAAGGATCAATTTGATGAACTTGCTGCATATCGCAGCGCCTGGCTTAGCCATGTGGGAACAACAACAGATCCTGGGACACTACAATCATCAATCTAAGAATTGGAGGTACTATGAAAACAAAGGCGGTACGCATATATGGCGTTAACGATTTACGGATGGAAGAATTTGATCTTCCCGAGTTGAAGGATGATGAGATTCTTGCCCGGGTGATTTCAGATTCGATCTGTATGTCCACCCATAAGCTGGCCATGCAGGGAGAACAACACAAGCGGGTCCGGCACAACCTTAAGACAAATCCCGTAATTGTGGGGCATGAATTTTGCGGCTATATCGAAAAGGTAGGAAAAAAGTGGGCTGGCAAATACCGGGAAGGTTCGAAATTTGCCATTCAGCCAGCGCTGAATTATCAGGGAACCCTCTGGGCACCGGGTTATTCCTATGAATATATCGGAGGGGATGCAACCTATATCATTATTCCTAATGAAGTTATGGAAATGGACTGCCTCCTGGAATACAAGGCGGATAACTTCTTTATGGGTTCCCTTTCTGAGCCCGTCTCCTGCATTGTCGGGGCTTTTCATGCCCAGTATCATACCAAAGCCGGATCCTATGTGCATGAAATGGGTATCAAAGAGGGGGGATCCCTGGCCTTGCTTGCCGGTGTGGGTCCTATGGGACTTGGAGCCATCGATTATGCCATCCATAACAAAAGGAAACCCTCCCGAGTTGTGGTAACCGACATCGACGATGCGCGGCTTAATCGGGCTGCCCAGCTGCTCTCTGTGGAGGAAGCAAAAAAACAGGGGGTGGAGCTGATCTATGTGAATACCAAGGATCTGGCGGATCCGGTAGCCCATTTAAAGGAACTGAATGGGGGGAACCTCTTTGACGATGTGTTTGTCTTCGCACCAGTTAAGCCCGTGGTAGAAATGGGGGACCGGCTCCTGGGCCATGACGGCTGTTTGAACTTCTTTGCAGGGCCCACCGATCCAGCCTTTTCGGCGATGCTTAACTTCTATAATGTTCACTACGAATCCCATCACCTGGTGGGAACCAGCGGGGGCAACACGGATGACATGATAGAATCCCTGACTATGATGGCCGATGGGACCCTGAACCCGGTCTTTATGATCACCCATGTGGGGGGATTGAATGCGGTGCCCCAGACGGTCATCGATCTGGACAAAATACCGGGAGGCAAAAAGCTGATCTATACCCATAAAAAAATGGATCTGGTAGCAATCGCCGATTTTGCCGAGCGGGGCAAAACCGATCCCTTCTATGCGGAACTGGCAAAGATCTGTGAAAAGCACCATAACCTGTGGAATAAAGAAGCGGAGGATTTTGTGCTGGCCCATGCGCCTGCGGTGTAGTATCTTTAATACATGAAATCACCAAAAGAACTGGCCATGGACCGTAAGCTCCTGGCCACCATAGAAGAACTAAGCGGCAAGGGAACACCGCTCCAGGCAGCCCAGCTTCTCTTAGAGGATGAAGAAATACACGCCATGCAGGAGTATGCCAACACGGTATCGATAAAGCGGCTTGGCTATAATGACCATGGACCAGTCCATATGCGAACCGTAGCTTTGAATGCCACCATCATGATGGGGCTTTTAAAGCAGGCGGGGATTCACACGAGCCTGGAACAGGAAGAGGCTGGCAGTTTTGATGAAAGCCTCGTGGCGGTGCTGCTTGCATCCTTTCTGCATGACCTGGGCATGACAATCGGCAGACAGGACCACGAATTGCACAGCTCTTACCTGGCCTACCCCATCATCGACAGGCTGCTTAAGGAATTGTATCCTCTGGATATACAAAAACGGGTGGTCACCCGGTCCCTGGCCATAGAAGGAATTATCGGCCACATGGCAGGGAGAAAGATCCATTCCCTGGAAGCGGGTATTATTCTCATTGCCGATGGCTGTGATATGGAAAAGGGCCGGGCCCGGATACCCATGGCCTTAGCCCATGAACCACGGGTGGGGGACATCCACAAGTATTCGGCCAATTCAATCGAAACTGTTAAACTTTCTGCGGGAACCGAGAAGCCCATCCGCATCGATGTTGTCATGTCTGCGGAGGTAGGCTTCTTCCAGGTGGAGGAGGTGCTCCTGGGCAAAATTGCATCGAGCACCGCCAAGGGTTATGTGGAACTCTACGCCTCAGTTATCGGCGGTGAACCCAAACGGTACCTGTAGGCTCAAGTCCAGCGTTCCAGGTTCTGCATGGCCAGCATTATAGCATGAAACCATCGCAGAACCAGCATGTTTATGCTAGGGCTTTAATATCCTTATAGGCCTTCAGGTCTACATAGAGTTCGCCCAGGTAGGGGTTCCGTTTTGTTTTAATCACCTTGTAGATCATATAGATAAGAACCGCCACATTGCTTGCCAGAGAAAGAGCACCCAAGAACGTATAGATGGCCGGATTATAGGTCGATTGAACCATGGTTATTCCCTGATCCTGGAATTTGGGGAACGTTTGTGCAAACATGCACCAGATAGCCAGGGTACCTGCCCGATGCTGAAGCCAGGCGCCTTTTCCCAGTGTAAAGGCACATAGGGTAGCCGCAAGTAGCAGCGCAAACCCGGCATACCAGGAATGGGTCGGCAGGCAGTTATAGACATAGTCAAAATTCCACAGGTCATAGGCGATAATCCAGAACCAGAGCATATCGGGCCAGAGCATGTCCCGGCTCTTGTCATGTTTTGTTTCTTTTCGAATAACAATGCCGAACCAGCCTGTTATGGTGATGATATTGAGGATACCGGCAATTCCATTCATAAAATTCCAGGGGCCGCCAAGAACACCCGTAACCTCTCCTTCGATAGGTCCTGAATTGGTTCCAAAGAAGGTCATACCAACCTGAAAGTCTCTAGTAACTGCTTCGAGAATATTGATAGCGAGAATAAGTGCGGGAAGGGTAAGGACCCATTTCTGATCCCTGAGGCGCCACACCACATTCCCGGAAGCATCCTTCCTTTCAACATAACGAATTAGCCAGAAAATGATAAAACCCGCAGCGGATGAGTAAACCTTGGCGAGGTGAAACCAGTCGGTATAGGTTTCTTCGGGTATCACGAAGAACCATACCAGGGTAAGCAGCACGGGAAGAATAAAATAGCTGAAAAACCCGAACCACTTAAAACGCCTTGCAAGCTCATTGAATCCAAAGAGAGCAGCCAGTACCAAAAACCAGATGCCCCATGCCGAAAAAACCGTTGCTCCAGCGGCAGTGTTAAAACTCCACATAGAATACTCCTGTCCTTTTACATCCTTAAACCATTACCTAGCCTGCGGATTTTATATAAATCTATAGTATTTTATAGATTTAATTTTTTAAGTCAAGTTCTGCACTTCCATAAACCTGTATGCTATACTGAATCTATGAAACTAACTAAATGTATAAATAGTATATTGATAAGCCTTTCAGCCGTCATGGTACTTTTGTCCTGCACCTCGCAACCAGCACCACAGAGGCCGGCAACAAACACTCTCGCTAATTCGCCAAGCAATTCTCAGGTAACAGAAGCACCTATCTCTGCTGAGATGATCGCGTCGCCGGTACCGCCCCCCACTCAGTCGCCCCCTGCTCTCACAGCCCATGATCTCATAACTACGACACCCGCAGCCCCTGCTCTCCCGCCCCAGGCGTCACAGGAGAATCCCCCTGTTGAGTCACTGCCGGTAAAGCTGATTATCGAAGAAAGCCCCCTTTCTGGAAAACCCGAACCTATTACCTTTACCGAAATATGGGGCTATGTACAGGCTGGGGAAGAATCGGCCCTGAATCCTGCCTGGCCGGTTTCGGATGTGGTGCTCTTTAATGCGAGCATAAGCAGTACGGGAAAATTAAGGGGTGTTCCGAATAGAAATAAGCTTTCAGGCTCCGGGGGTAAGGTTCACCTCGCCATTGCAGAACTATCAAACTATGCTCTTACTCACTTTTGCCTTTCTCCTGACTATCCCATCCGCTCACAGCTTATTGCTCAGATTGCCGAAGCCGCCAAACCCTTTGATGGGGTAAATATCGACTTTGAAGCCGTTTTAACTGAAGATACGGAGCATTTTATCAGCTTCCTGAGAGCCTTAAAAACGCAGATCGGGAAACGGACCCTCAGTGTGGCCCTCCCCGCACGGACACGGAAAGTCCAGGAAGCCTATGATTATGAACGAATTGCTAGGGTAGCAGACCGTGTTATCGTGATGGCCTATGATGAACACTGGAGCGGCAGCAAGCCTGGCTCGGTAGCCTCTCTCCAGTGGTGTGAAAAGGTAGCTGACTATGGGCTAAAAACAATAGGAGCAAAGAAACTTGTCATGGGACTCCCCTTCTATGGCAGAGCCTGGGGGGAGATAAACCCGTCCCGGGCCTACCGGTTTTCCAGCCTATCAAAATTGATGGAAGAAAAGGGTATTCAGCAGATTGATCGAATCGATGGGAGCGTCTATTTTGAATACAGTGAATTGATTAAGGTTAAAGTCTTTTACGAGGACCATCGCTCAGTACACCAGCGGGCCCAGTTGTACTATACCCAGGGTGTTAGCCATATCGGCTTCTGGCGGATAGGCCAGGAAGATACCGCAATCTGGAATTTTTTATTTCTACAATAAAAATTTCAGAAATATACTATAATTAAAAAACTATATGAGCAAAGGAGTGCAGATCGATGAAATTCTCTATTGAACAACAGCCAGTTTTCAGTGTCTTGCGGCTTATTTTTGATGCAGGCGAACAGATTCGGGCAGAAGCAGGGGCCATGATCAGCATGAGCGGTACCATGGAACTGCAGGCGAAAACGAGCGGCAAGGGCGTTTTCGGGGCTATCGGCGCCATGATGGGTGGAGAAAGCCTCTTCGCTTCGGAATATACCGCGGGTACATCCGGTGATGAACTCATCCTGGCTCCAGCCTATCCTGGTGATATCCTCCACCTTTCCCTGCGGGGGGAAACAATCTTTGCCCAGAGCGGCGCCTATTTAGCGGGTTCGACAGGGCTGCAGTTGACCAGCCAGGGATCACTCAAAGCCCTTGTTTCCGGGGAAGGGCTCTTCCTGCAGAAAATCAGTGGTACAGGAGACCTCTGGCTCTCATCCTATGGGGCAATAATCGAAAAAAGGCTTTCATCGGGAGATGAATACGTGGTTGATACGGGTAATATGGTCGCCTTTGAATCGAGCCTTACCTATACCATCAAGACAGCGTCACGGGGACTCTTTTCATCCATGGCATCTGGAGAAGGTCTGGTCTGTCGCTTCCGCGGCCCCGGCCGTCTCTGGCTGCAGACAAGAAGTATTTCGGCCCTCGCCCAGACCTTGAAGCCCTATTTCCCGAGTAATTCGAATAGTTAACCGTTGGGGAGTACAGTTTATTCCTCGTTCAGCGAGTATAGCCCGCCGCTCACCCTTAAAGATGATTAGTACTCAAGATCATGCTGCAAATAGGATAGTAAATCTCTCACTTCAATACCATTAGTTGTAAAGTCTTGTCGAAGATCTGCTATAAGCTGGGTGGCTGGAAAATGGTAACGTTCATAAAAATAATACAAATTAGCATCAATAGTACGGTCGGAGCTTTTAACTTCGAACATCCGTTCGGGGGTCCCTTCTTTAACAATTACAAAATCTACCTCTCTACCTTCCTTAGTACGAATATAATTTAGATTTCTTCGTAGACCATCGATATCTTCTTTAAAACAGATATGTCGATAGAGTGATAACGCAACAAGATTTTCTAACCGTTGGGGGATACCATTAACAAGGGCGATATCAAAAAAATAAACCTTTGCCTGTTGCTTTATTGATCGTGCTATAGAATGATGATAGGGATAAACACGAAAAATTATATATAATGCTTCGAGAATGTCTATGTAATGTTTTACAGTGTTTGGAGAAATATTTAAATCTTCAGCAAGACTTTGATAACTTAAAGGCGATGCAACGCGGCTACGGAGGAGATCTACAAGTAAATTCATTGCTTTGAGTTGACCTATATTTTCGTAGGTTAAAATGTCTTCCCTTATAAGTCCGTCAAGATACTGTCTGCGCCAACGCTGGGATTCTACAGTATCTGTGGCTAGAAAGGGTTCAGGGAAACCGCCACGTTCGAGAAAATATTCGAGTGGATAGGTTTGTCCAATAGCAAAAAGTTCTTCCGGAGTAAAAGGGAAAAGACGGTGGTGATAATAGCGCCCGGCTAAACTGTCGCCCGATTGACGGAAAGTCTCAAGACGAGCACTCCCAGTTATTAGCATTGCCTGGCCACTTGCTCTCGTGTCCCAAACACCTTTAAGGAAATTTTTCCATTCTGGCATTTTATGGATTTCATCAAAGACGATAAGGTCTGTTTTCGCTGGCCAGCCCTGTTGGATAATAACGGCCCTATCCTGGTAATTATCCCAATTTAAATACTGGGGAAACTTAAAGTTCTGCATGATATATTTTGAAAGCCAT
The DNA here is from genome assembly GCA_012517385.1 of Treponema sp. Lineage (GTDB taxonomy): Bacteria > Spirochaetota > Spirochaetia > Treponematales > Breznakiellaceae > Gracilinema. The sequence goes on from JAAYUZ010000050.1 coordinate 28,412, forward strand.
GTTTTTCCAGCCTGCCGTGGGCCAGAGAGAAACACCATTTTCTTTGATAAGTCATGGAGAATGTATTGCGTCTGCTGTCGTTCCATACTGACTAATATAAGTTAAATTTCAGAAAAGTCAAGACCTTTCGATATTTTATTGCGGTTTAGTCAAGACTAATCCGCATTTTATTGCGATTTAGTCATAATATGTAGCTAAAATAGTTAGCAGCCTACCTTCTCTGATGTAGACGTTATGCTTGCTGGGGCTTCGTAAATCAATTGGCCGACCCGGTCAATATGCTCTTTTAAAGCAGGATTGTTTATCTCTTCATAGTGCACTATATCGATAAAATATGGTAAGGGTCCCTGGTCTTCGAGCAGAGCATGAAGTTTTGAAAGGGTAGTAAAGGTAATATCGGAGCCTGCTATGGCAATATCTATGTCTGAGCCCTGTTTGAAAGTACCCTTTGCCCGGGAACCAAAAATGTAAGCCCTTTGAATTTCTGGGAATTGTTGCAATGCAGCTACAATATATGCAATATCCGCTTCTTCCAGGCCGTATTTCATGATTCCTGAGTCCGACGTTGCAGAGTCTGATAGAGATCTTTGAGGATGCTATAATATGAATCGGTTATCAACTTGACCGCTTCTTCTGCGCGCGCTTCATCGTAGGTATGGGCCATAAGGTTGCGTTTTTCGAGGGCATCGATCCAGACATGCCCCTCTTTAATAAGACCGGATTGAAAGGCGGTTTGAATGGCATGCCGGGGGCTCTGAATAGTATATCCTTCGGCTTCAAGATAGTCCTTCATAGTTTTCCAGGCGAGCTCAAAGGTATACTCAAAGCATTGAATAAGCCCCTGTTTTTCAAACTTGTTAAGATCGCCCTTATTTATAAATTCATCGAGCTGCGCAATGGCCTGTTTATAATTGGAGAAACGCTGTTTCCATCGTATATCCTGTTCCATTACACCCCCAGCCTTCGTTTTTATTATAGCAGATAAGAGGTTGATAGAACAATGAGAGGCACCCTATTCTTTCACCACTACGTTTAAATAGGATGCCACTGTTTCTCCGGCTCTGCGATATTGGCCTTGATACTCTTTCCATGGACCTAGCAATGAAAGCTGGTGTTGAATCGCCAGGATTTCTGCGTCACCGGGGATTCGGTCCCCGAAATTTCCATAGCGGTTAGTGAGGAACCGTTCTGTATAACGCTTTTTATATTCAGCAATCCATACTTTAAGAAGCTGGGTCCGGCTTGCTTCAATTGTTTCTGTGGTCGCCGATGGATCCCGATGGGTATATAGATTGATTACCCGCTCAGCAAAATCAGAGAACAGGACAGCAAAGGTTTTTTCGTCCCGTTGTTCAGAAATATAGCGGGCCAGCACCGGGGAAGCTCCGCCCAGAGTTGTAAGCAGGTACTCCTCTGTCGTCTTTTCTGCAAGGAACCGGGACAGCCCCTCCGCATCTTTTTGCTTTACTGTAGTTGTTACATATTGATAAAACAGCACCTGAAACACCCGTTCCACCTGCCGGTCATAGGGCCAGCGCGCCCATGATTCAAGGAAAGGAGCGGGTTTGCCCGCTATCCAGAGGGGATTTTCATTTTGAACAAGGGTTTCCAGACCGGATTGTTCTGCTTTTGTTTTTTGAGCATCAAGAGCTTTGGTATCATAATAAAGAGCATCCGTTGCCGGTTTCAGACTCTGTTTTGGCAGCGCTATGAGCCGTTTAGCCAGGGATTCACTGGAACCAGGTACAAAGCGGAGGCTCCGTTCATCAACCTTCATGGCGTATTTTTTATTGCTGTAGGCGATTACATCCCGGGCAAGTTTAATAAACTGGGAAACCTCAGGATTGGCGGAGTACCGCTTTTCCGCTTCCACTAGGGAGAGGGAGCCCGTAAAGACAGCCGATTCTTGGCTGCAGGAGAAGAGGAGGAAGAAAGATAGGATGAATAAATATTTATATGTATGTACTTTCATAACACTACTATTATACCTCTTACAGAGGAATAAGGAAGAGGTCATGAACAGCGAAGGGAGATGGTCCCCCCCCAAGGCGCTACTTGAAGTCAACGAAATCAGGTAGCATTACTATATATAACACTAACCACAGGAGGGACCATGTTTACGTTTAAGTATTATGAACTCTATCGTAACAGTAAAGACCCTGTACAGTATAGGGGGATGTTAGTGGAGTATGCTTTGAAGTATGGCATAAAGCCTA
>JAAYUZ010000051.1 GCA_012517385.1 Treponema sp.
GAAACCTGGTGAGTAATGCCCTAAAGCACGCCCGGGAAGGGGCCTTCCTGGGGATAGATCTCCGGCAGGAACAGAAGAAGTGGGCCATCCTGGCAGTCCGAGATCATGGCCCAGGTATTCCCCGGCAGGAACGAAAGCAGATCTTCGAAGCCTTTTACCGTGGTGAACAGGCAAAAACAAAGCAGGTCCCCGGCAGCGGCCTTGGGCTCAATGTGGTCCGCCGGATCATCGAAACCCATGGGGGCACCGTTACCTGTGAAGCCCTTGGCGACCTGGGAGCCCTTTTTGTCATCAAACTGCCCCTTGTAAAAGAGGTTCCCCATGAGTAAGCCTAAACACATACTTCTCATAGAAGATGAGCCGGGCCTGGTGCTGACCATTTCTGACCGGCTTACCGCTGAGGGCTACCAGTGTGATACGGAAAAGGACGGTAAGATCGGTTTTGAAAAAGCAAAAAACGGTTCCTGGGACTTGCTCCTTTTAGATGTGATGCTCCCCGAAAAAAACGGGTTTGACATCTGCCGAGATTTACGGGCCCAGGGATTCGGCGCACCCATATTGATGCTCACCGCCCGAAGCCAAATTATTGACCGGGTGCTTGGCCTTAAACTCGGGGCTGATGACTATCTCTGCAAACCCTTTGATATGAATGAGCTGCTTGCCCGGATAGAAGCCCTCCTCAGGCGTTCCAAGGCCCTCGATACGGCCATCGCAGCAGGCGCGGTCGCTGTCACTTTTGGCGCTGCCAAAACCTACGGTGCAAACGACACTGTGAGGCCAAACACCGGTTCAGATGCCAGCGCCTACGTTGGATCTGGCAACGGCGCTGCAAGTGCGACCGGCACCGGTCCGGAGGCTCCGCGGGGAAAGGAAACCTACACCCATTTTACTGTGGATTTTCAAAGGGGGACCGTGGAACACCAGGGATTGGTACAGAACCTTTCTGCTCAGGAATATAAGCTGCTTGCATACCTCACCCGGCATCCCGGCGAAATTATCTCCCGGGACACCCTGCTCGATGCGGTCTGGGGCTATGGTACTGAAACAACAACCCGTACTGTGGATGTCCATGTAGCCTGGCTACGCAAAAAAATCGGCGACACCGAGCCTGCCCCCTACCACATCCAGACCATCCGCGGACTGGGATACCGGTTTAATCCCTGAGGTTCTTGCAAAAGTCTGTTACTTTTGCAAGAACCTCTTGCAGTATTTTTACATTAATAAGACAATTAATTACATAGTAAAGAATAATAAAAATACTGCATGTACATCTAAGGTTGCTCTTTCAAAACTCCCTGAGTTTTGAAAGAGCCTCCCCTATTATTTTTAAAACTGCACAGAATAGAAAATTCCATCATTACTGTCCCAGTAGGTTTGTCCAGCGGTCTGATAAAAAAGGGCAAACTTAAGCAGAACACCGGGCGTAATATCAGATCTGGTCAAAATAGTAAATTCATCAGTTTCTGGATTTACCTGTCTGCTCCATTCACCATTAACATCGGTAAAATGTTGAAAGTTATCTATGGTATACCGCAGGCCAACCCGTTTTTCATAAGCTAAATTCTGAACCCCCGCAATAACCCGTAATTGTCCTGCCATATTATGAGAATTGCCTTCCCGGAAATAATTAAGCTTTTCCATTGATATGAGCCAGACATTTTTCATATAAAGCCTCCATTATAACATAACAACCATGTAAATCGGTAAAATTATATCACGTTTATTTGATTATGTATGATTATAATTTATTATTATATATATTCTTATATAAATCCAAACCTAAGTAAAACGGTTTATAATTTTTGTTGACAGATTAGAATTCCGGGTTTACGATATCTCTATACGATATAGAATATCTTCATTGAATTTACTATCTCCATTTTATCTATATTCGTATTAAAATCATCCAGCCAAGATGAAAAGAACAGGAGGAAGTGATGAAAAGGAGCGTAAAAAAACTCGGAATACTTGCTGTTGCAGCGAGTATTTCACTATTCTTCCTGGGTTGCAATACCCAAATTTTAAATCCCAGCGATACAACTGCTGAAGGAACAGCCCGTTCAATAACAGGAAAATCCGGGGTTATGATGCAGGGTTTCTACTGGGATGTCCCCGCAGGAGGGACCTGGTATAATACTATGAAGAGTAAGGCCGCAGAGTTGGCTAATATGGCGGGCGGTTATGGAATAGATGCAATCTGGTTTCCGCCACCTTCCAAAGCCGACAATGGGGCTTACTCTATGGGTTATGATCCCTTCGATTACTATGATCTTGGCCAGTATAATCAGAAAGGATCTACAGAAACCCGTTTTGGATCCCAGGCTGAGTTAAAAAGTGCCATAGCGACCTTTAAGAGCTATGGAATTGCCAGCATGGCAGACATCGTATTGAATCACCGCTCCGGCGGAAACAGCGAATACAACCCTAAAACTGGTACAAATACCTGGACTGATTTTTCCGCCGTAGCTTCTGGCAAGAATAAATGGCACTGGGATTCATTCCATCCAAACAACTATTGTTCCAGCGATCCCGGCGCATTTGCCGGTTTCCCCGATGTCTGTTTTGCCTCCGGTTCTGCATATAACGATCAGAAAACCTGGATGAACTGGCTGATGAGTACCACCAATGCGGGCTTCTCCCAGTGGCGTTTTGATTATGTAAAGGGACTTGAACCCTGGGTTATCAAGGATATGAAGGCTGCTACCGGAGGAGCCTTCTCGGTCGGTGAATACTGGGATGCAAACACTTCCACCCTGGACTGGTGGACCAATGCTGCAAATGCCTCTGCCTTTGACTTTGCCCTGTATTACACCCTTAAGGATATCTGTAATAATACCAGTGGCGGCGGCTATCTCCCCAACCTGGTAGATTACAGCAAATCCTTTGCTGCGAAAAATCCCCTGCGGGCAGTCACCTTTGTAGGTAACCATGATACGGATGAAATATACACCGATAAAATGATGGCCTATGCCTTTATCCTCACCTACCAGGGATACCCAAGTATCTGGTGGAAGGATTATTACAACTATGGGTTAAGCAACCTTGGCGGCCAATGGGGTAATGGTATTAAACAGCTGGTTTGGGTCCGGGGCAAACTGGCTGGCGGAGCACCCACAATTCAGAACCTAAAGACCAATGATGGAGATATGCTGATTTACGGAAGCTATGGGACCTCATCAAGCTCCCCGGGATACATTGTGATCATTAACGACAATGCAACGAGCTGGAAAGGTTCCTGGGTACAAACCGGAAATGGCTACCTTAAGAATAAAAACCTTAAGGTGTATGCCTGGTATTCTCCAGTGAGCGGTCAGAATTATCAGCCCCAGACAAAATACTGTGACAGCAACGGCTGGGTAGAAGTATGGGCTCCACCACGGGGTTATGCGGTCTATTCTGTAGACGGTCTATAAACCAAGCTGCGGTACGCTCTTTGGGGCTGACCTTATTTTGGGGTCAGCCCCTTTTTTAGCCAGTGAGAGGTATTCCGGGGTATTCCAATGAAAACATATACCAGTGGGGCAATAGCTCTAGTCTTTATGCTGATTTTACTTACTCATATTTCCTGCAATTCTAAAACTGAGATGCTCCCTAAACTGGCAGATGAGAACAACCTTGTTTTTACTTCTACCTATCAACTGGGGGGAATTAGTATTTCAGGGCAGCTTAGCATATCCAAAGGCACTCACCAGGGAACTGTAATGTTCGCGATAAAAAATAATACAAAAAAATCCATTACAATCCAATCTGATGCAATTACCATTAAAAGCCCCTCGGGTTATGTTAATTTTCCTTCAAAAAATTCAAATGGGGTATTTCACATACCAAAGAGTTCCTTAAAAACATGTACCCTTTATTTTCAAATCATTAACAATCCCATCCTTTATCAGAGATACGGCCTTCCTGGAGATATTCAGGATAAATACTTTATATCGGTCGATTTTATACTCAACGAAGATGGGAGCCCTGCTGTACCGGGAACCATGCAATTCACTATTGCTAAAGAACTATATCAAAAATACCTGGAACAATATGGAATAGAACATAAGCTGACAAGCTATGAACCAATTATAAACAGCAACCTTTTTATCGCCGAAGAAACTGAATATATTATACAAAATAATCTGTTAAAAAAGGACCATCATGATGACGAAGATATACAAATCGAAGTTATACCCGAACCTCAAGTCATCCTATCTGGGAATGAACTTGTACTGGATCAAATTATCTGTAAATTCTCACCCTACAAGATCCAAGACACCTTTTACCTTTATGTGAAATTGATAAATCGATATCCTGATCCAATCCAGTTCGATAGCTCCCAATTCAGTATTATTACAGACTCTCCGGAGCAAACTTTGAACAGCGATAAGTTCGATTTTACGGAGTTAAAACATGCCTTATCTCCGCTGAATACATCTACACCGAATCATGTCCTGGTCTTGAATCAGAACGAACGGGCTGATTTTACCATAGCATTTCAATATTCAGAAATAAATAATCCCAAGAAGATTCAGATCATACCGAAGGGTATTAGCATCTATCAAAAAGAGTTACCCCTAATCGGAATACCCTTAGAGTATCAGGCAGTTCCCTAATGCTGCAATTCCAGAAGGGCCTTATTTAAGCGCTCAAGTATTTCAAGCGCATCCGGATAATTCTTAGAAACTAGCAAGCGATATTCTAATTGGTCTGCAAAGGGTCTGTTAAGAAACACAAACCTATCTTCTTTAGCTGCATAAAGTCTCTGGATTGCATCTTTGGCAACCCTGTATTCGTCTATAATAAAATCGAGGCGGCCACTATAGAGTTTTTGTATCGCCAGATCGATGGTGTTCGACTCCTCTATAACAACACCGGCCCTCTTCAGAGGATAGATTACCGCATAGGACCCTGCGGTTGTTCCAATTCTAAAAGGTTTTAATGCTTCCGGCCCTCCCCCGTATTCAAAATGTTCAGTTTTTTTATTGTTCTTCATTGTGATTATTATTAGTTGGGATCTAAATAGGGGTTCAGAAAAGTAAAATGATTGTTCCCGCTCAGGGATATGCAAATATGGAAAGGTAGCAAAATAGCGCCCGGTTTTTACCAGGTATTCAGCCCGCGGCCAGGGGAAAAAGTCGAACCGTGGGGTAATCCCTGCTTTAGCACAAGCTTCCTGTACAACTGAACTTATAAGTCCAAAAGAAGGAAGTTCCTTGCCGGTAAAGGGTGCCCATTCGCCGATTGCAAAAGAAAGAACCTCCTCTGCGGAGATATTATCGGTTATGAAAGAGCCCCAAAGCAGCGGCCATACCAGCAATATACTAACTAAATACCTCATTTTCATGTTGAATACAATTCTTTCTTCATAGCAGTTTGGATTGTATCCACTCCGATTTTGAGTGATACCGAATAACCATTCCCATTTTGTTCTTCCAGTTGTGCATTGATCTGTGCCGCCAAAGCATTTATAAAACGGAAGCCTAGAACGGTCTCAGGCGGATGTAAGAGGGAAACAGGAGACCCCGGGCCCTGATCAGACACGGTGAGCACGAATGTATTTTCTTCCTGCTGCAAGGAAACATTTGCATTTCCAGATCTGCCAGCATAGGCATGCATAGCCGTATTAGTAAGAAGTTCGTAGACTATCAATCCAGAGGCAATCGCCACATCGAGGGGAAAAACTACAGACATGACCCGTAGATTTATTTCGAGTCCGCCGTTTCCAACGGTTTGATAAAACAAACCACAGATCGCAGATAAGTAGGACCCCATTTCAATCCCATTAATTTTCCTTGTCTCCAATAAAAGACCGTAGGCTTCTGAAATTGTATCAATACGTCCTAAAAGTTTGTTTAAGATCTGCCGTTCCCTGGATTCCATTGAGATAGATTCGTCTGCTTGTTGATTTATTATTGCCGCCAGTAACTGCAAATTATTCCTGATTCTGTGATTCAACTCCCTCATCAGTAATTCTCTGTCCTGAATTGCTTTGTTTAATTCTTTAAATTGATTCAATATGGTTTCCCTTAAGGAAAGCAGCAGTCCCTTAATACCTTCGAATTCAATGTACCCATGGTGTTCATCTTTTGAATAGAGACTTAGATTGGCGTCATCATCTTTTATTGTTGCAGCCAGGGTTCCATATGTAGCAATAAGGGATACTATTTCATCCAGAGGTTCACGCAGTCTTTGTAACAGGATGTATCTCGTACTGATAAGCATAAAAACGAAGATGGAAACCACTGAAAAAAGGTAAATAAGATAATTTCTCCCTGTCCGTTCTATTAGACTGAATACATCAATTTTATAGCTTGTTTGGCCAAGGTAAAAACTATTTTCAAAATGCTTAAATATACTTTTTTCACTTGAGACAAACGGAAGAGGTGGTACTTTTTTTGAATAAGAAAAAACGGTATGTCCTTCTTCATTCTGAACAACAAATTCAGCAAGAGCAGAATTTGAGATAACAGATTGAGCCACGGTTTCAAGAGCTTTTTCATCCATTTCCCATAAGGCCTTGGTAATGGATGATTTCAGAATACTTTGAATATACTTTTCTTCTGTTTTAATAGAATTTTGTAAAAGGATTATTGCAGATACAGTCCATCCAAGGGTAATAAGAACCAGGAGCAACACAAACATGCTCGCGATGGAGAGAGAAACATCATGGGTAAAGGATTTTCTCTGTGTACCCTGATTTCTAACCATGATTTAAGGATAATCATTCTATATGGAAAAGCAAGTAAAGACTTTTTCAGTCATTTATACCTTAAATCGGCCGATATAGGACTCCATGATTGATATAATTGAGGCTGTCTTATCAGAGGACTCGAGAACCACCTGGGCAGTTTCATCGATCTCTGCAGTCTCCTTCACAATGCCTTCCATCAAGCTTTGGATATCATGGGCACTTTCATGGAGATGTTCAATTTCATCCCGTATAACCAATATGCTGGAAGTCATTTCCCCGGAACCGCTTTGCACCTGACCGGTTATATCATTCATGTTTTTTAAGGCTTCCAGAATCTGGCTTGAACCGACTTTTTGTTCTTCCATCGCATCCTGTATTTCGAGTACCAGAGAACTGGTAGATTGAATATGGGATAATAGACCGCTAAAGGTTTGCACCGACTGCTGGGAAGATTCAACAACCCCCTCTATTTCATTCCGCATTGAAGCCAGGTTTGAACCAATATTTTTAGACTGTTCTGCAGCGGTTTCAGCCAAGCGGCGTATTTCATCGGCTACCACAGAAAATCCCTTACCAAGCTCACCCGCATGGGCTGCTTCTATGGCCGCATTCATCGCAAGAAGATTTGTCTGGCTGGCAATAGCAGCGATGGCTTCATTCGCTTCTATCAGGGCCTGGGACTGCTGCGCAACCTGGGAGATCCGGTCTACCACATCCTGCTGAGCTTCTGCGCCAAGTTCTGAGGCCTTGTTAAGTTCCTGGAATTGAGCTGCCATTTTTTCGACCGTGGAAGTAACCGAACCGATGTTGCCAACCATCTCTTCTACCGCAGATGAGGCCTGGTCAATACTCTGCACCTGGGTCTTTATCATGGTATGCAGACTTTCTATAGATCTGGCAATTTCCGTAGCAGCACTTGCTGCCTGGTCGGTACTTTGAACCTGGTATTCAGATTTATTTTGTACATGCCCTACCATAGTGCTGATTTTTTCTATGGTCATTTTAGCCTGCAGACTCTCCTGTTCCAGACTTTTTCCCACCACAGAAAGTTCCTGTTGAGCTTGCTTAAGGCTGCGTACCAGGGCATGAAGTTTATCGGTAAAAGCATTAAAGCTGAGTACGAGATCGGCAATTTCGTCATTTCCTGAAACTGAAATTCGTTGGGTTAAATCCGCATCCCCCTCTGCAAGGGCTTCGAAGGTTCCCACCGTATGGATAAGGTGTTTTGTTATGGACCGGGCAATCAGGAGTGACACAAGAATGATGAATAATAAGGCAATTACCGCGAGAAATACAAAGAAAAGCAATAATTCCCGTATTGGTTTTTCCACCTCGGAAATAGGGACCGAGATCACCAGTTTCCAGCGAGAGGCTTAAGTCTGTTTATAGTTCGCTGCGAGTATTTTTAATTCCCATTGCAGTTTTTCTATTTGCCGATTCAGTACATCTGCTTTGGTCTGGGCAAGCTGAAGCATATCCTCCTGAGAAATACGCTGTATATCGGATCCAATTCTGAGACTGATGACAAAGGTTACAATACCTAAAATAAGAAGCGATAGGATGCCAAAACCAAGTATCATCTTAAATCGTATGGTCATTTTCATCTATCAACTCCTCTAAAAAGAAAGGGCTGTCCTAATCTATGGTAGACAGCCCTTATAGTATACAATATTTTTAATCTAATATCTATAAAATATCAAAAACTATGCTTTTCGTTTCCGTGAGGTTACGTCAAAGATTACCGCGCCAACCAGAACGAGACCACGGATAATGTACTGAAGGGAAATATCCGTCCCCATCAGGTTCATACCGTTCATCAGGGACATATAAACCAGGGCACCAATAAGAGAGCCGGTTATGGAGCCGATACCGCCGGCTGCAGAAACACCCCCAATATAACAGGCTGCGATTGCATCCATTTCAAAAAGGGTTCCCGCCTGGGGGGTGGCAGATTTAAGCCGGGCAGTAAAGAGAATGCCCGCCAGAGCAGAAAGTAAACCCATTGAAGCAAAGACGAAGAGGGTAATCTTTTTTACGTTGATGCCTGAAAGTTCGGCTGCTTCGGGGTTACCACCCACAGCAAAGATATGCCGGCCGAGGACAGTTTTCCGGGCCAGGAAGTCATACACAAAGACTACGATCATCATGATTACAAAGGTCCAGGAAAGACCATTGTAGCCTGCAAGAATCCAGGTGATGTACGCAATTACCAATGACAACAGAACCAATTTAAGAATAAACATGGGCATAGAAAGGACATCAAAATGATACTGCTGTTTTCGTTTTCGATCCATGAACTGGCTTACTACCATGACAATTATAGTAATGAGACCAATCAGGATGGTGGTCTTATGTAAACCGGGCAGTACATTATCCAGGGGGAAGAGTTCAGGAATGTAACCGTTCCCGAGGGCATTAAAATCTTCGTTTGGAACGATTATGGTTCCCGTAGCTGCGGTAGTAAGCATTAAAGCGCCGCGGTAAATAAGCCAGCCTGCCAGAGATGATACGAAGGCCGGTATACCGAGGGTAGCCACCGGGGCTCCGGTAACAAAACCTGCTGCTGCACCTAATACCAATACTAGCAGGATGGTCAACCATGCATTCAAATGCACCTGGGTCATTAGAACCGCTGCAACGGCTCCCAAAAAACCTGCCAGGAAGCCGACAGAAAGGTCAATATGCCGGATAACGATAATAAGGGTCATACCTACCGCGAGAACCGCAATGTAACCGGTCTGATTGAGCAGGTTAGCGATATTTCGGGAAGAAATAAAGTTTCCATTGGTAAAAATACTGAAAATAATCATAATAGCCACGAGGGCGATATACATTGCATATTCCCGCAGGTTTCTGCGGAGCATGGTTCTAATTTCTTTATAGGCCATTTTTTCCTCCAAAATCCTAATATTGGGTAGCAAGTTCCATGACCCGTTCCTGGGTGGCTTCGCTGATCGGCAATTCGCCGGTTATTTGTCCGTTGGCTACTACATAGACCCGGTCACTCATTCCAAGAACCTCCGGTAGTTCCGAGGAAATCATAAGAATGCTCATTCCACGGGCTACAAGCTCATTCATCAGGGTGTATATTTCGTATTTGGCACCCACATCGATACCCCGGGTGGGTTCATCCAGGATCAGAAGATCCGGCTTTGCAAAGAGCCATTTCGATACAGAAACCTTCTGCTGGTTACCACCGGATAGATTAAGCACCAGCTGCTGGATGCTGGGAGTCTTTATGGTCATATCCTTGACGTACTGTGAAGCAACCTGGATTTCTTTTTCATCAATAATAACACCCTGTTTTGTTGCCACTTCTCCCAGATTCGCCATGGTAATATTGGTCTTAATGGGCTGAATAAGAACCAATCCGTTCCGTTTCCGGTCCTCTGACGCATAGGCTAAACCAGCAGCTATGGCCTCAGAAGGATGATTAAACCGCTGATTTTTACCTTTAAAAATTAATTCGCCAGAAATTTCATACCCGTCAGGATTACCAAAGAGGCTGCGGGCCAGCTCTGTACGACCGGACCCCATGAGACCGGCAAGCCCAACAATTTCACCCCGTCGAATTTTAAAATTGACATCCTTTAAAACATTTCTGCCGAGTTTAGGATCAAAGGCGGTCCAGTTCTTTACTTCGATCACCACATCGTCCCAAATGCGGGAGTTGCGCTTTGGATATATATTTTCTATAGAACGGCCAACCATGTGCTTAATCAGCACCTGTTCATTTACCTTGTCCTTTTCCCGGTCCATGGTGCAGATGGTCTTGCCATCCCGGAGAACCGTGATGGTATCCGCAATACTTAACACTTCCTTTAATTTATGGGAAATCATAATGCAGGTTACACCCTGGCTTTTGAGTTCCCGGATTATATTCAACAGGTTTTCGCAGTCGTCTTCGTTTAAGGCTGCGGTAGGTTCATCAAGAATCAGCAGTTTTACATTCTTGCTTAATGCTTTTGCTATTTCTACCAGCTGCTGTTTGCCAATTCCAAGATCCTTTATTTTAGTGGTAGGATTTACCTTAAGGTGCACCCGTTCAAGGAGCTGCTCCGTTTCCTTTATCATTTCATGGACATCGATGGTAAGGCCCCGCCTAATTTCATGACCCAGGAGCACGTTTTCATACACCATCATTTCAGGTACCAGGGCTAATTCCTGGTAAATGATACCTATTCCAACCTCTTCGCTGTCGTGAATTCCGTTAAACTTTACTTCTTTTCCATCAAAAAGGATTTTTCCTTCAAATTCATGGTGGGGATAGACCCCACTGAGAATTTTCATCAATGTGGATTTTCCCGCCCCATTTTCACCAACCAGACAGTGGATTTCGCCTTTTTTTACCGAAAAGGTTACATCACTCAGTGCCCGTACTCCAGGAAATGTCTTGGTGATATGCTGCATTTCCAGTATGTATTCGCTCATTGAATTACCTGCTCATAAAAAAAATAAAACGCTGATACATAAAGCCGTTCTGCATAAGCAGAACGACCCTATCCCAGACTTTCATACAGCCCTACGTTGCAGGCAGCCCCTAAGGGCTGCCTGGTTAGGTGCTTGTTTTACTAATTACTTGTCAAGACCGGTGAACTTGTCAGCTGGCCAGTATCCGGAATCAACAATTTCTTTCTTTACATTTTCCTTGGTTACGGTAACGATAGCGGTGGGCTTTGCAGGAACATCCTTCTTGCCGTTGTTGTAGTAGGCGGTAACAGGAGGAGTCTGGCCCTTCATATAGGCCACAGCCGCATTAATCGCATCCTGAACCAGGGTCCGGACGTCTTTAAGAACGGTCATGGACTGTTTACCATCGATGATGTACTGGATGGATGCAATTTCAGCATCCTGGCCGGTGATGTAGTACTTGGTTACAGCCTTATCAGCGGCAAAGGCATCGGCGATAGCGCGGGCAGTACCATCATTGGGTGCGCAGATATATACGGTGCCCTTTGCTTCGGGACCAACAGCGGTCAGGTTAGCTTCTGCTTTGCTCTTGGCATCGTTGAAGTTCCAGTTGGTGGTAACCTGGCCAATAATCTGGGCCATTTCGTCCCGGGTCAATTTAGCCTTGTCTTTCAGAGCAACAGCCTTATCGGAGTTGCGGACAATATAGGTACCATCGGCAATCTTGGGCTGCAGTTTGCTCCATGCGCCTTCGAAGAAGAGGAACGCATTGTTATCAGAAGCAGCACCAGCATAGATATAGAGGTTATTGTTCTTAGTACCGGCGGGAACCTTGGAATTGAGGTAATCACCCCAGGCAGCACCGACCTGAACACTGTCGAAGGTTACATAGTAATCGACAGAGGTAGTTCCGGTGATGAGGCGGTCATAGGAAATAACCTTTACACCTGCCTTGGCAGCGAGGTCAGCGGCAGCGGCGGCAGCAGCACTGTCGTGGGGGCAGATAACCAGAACTTTAATACCCTGGCTGATAAGAGCTTCTACGTTTGCCTTTTCTTTTGCAGAATCACCCTGGCTGAACAGAACGTTTGCGCTGAAGCCGGCAGCTTTCAGGGCATCCAGGAACCGGGTCTGGTCCTGAATCCAGCGGGGCTCATCCTTGGTCGGCAGTACAATACCAACCTGGGTTTTGCCAGCTTCACCCTGGCCACTTGCGAATACACCACCGATAACGGCTACAGAGAGCAGTGCAATGAACAAACCACGTACTAGTTTCATTGCTTCCTCCTACATGGGGACTTTTTATCTGCGGTTACCAGGAACCACAGTGACAGGCAGGCTCAAGAACCTCCTGTCGAGTATCAGTGTGCCCCTGTTTTTTACATCACGCATCAGGAAAGATTTTGCATTATTCTGCAATTTTTTAAGATTTTCCTCACTCAGGCCTGGCTAGCATTTTTTTAACATAATTTTACTGCAAAATAATCCTATGAGGTTTTTGCAAAAGTCTGTTACTTTTGCAAAAACCTCTTGCAGTATTTTTACATTAACAAGATAATTGTTTACATACTATAGAATAGTAAAAATACTGCATGTACATCTAAGGTTGCTCTTTCAAAACTCACTGAGTTTTGAAAGAGCCTCCTATAATGAGGCTTACCGCCGGGGGACATTTCTGAACACATCTTCCCGGGTATGAAAGCCATCTTGTATCACCGTAGCTTCGAGATTTTCTTTAGTCACAAGAATGGGTTCTAACTTAACATAGGGCACATCATAAAACCCGTCATATATGGTAGATGCGGCTGGTAGCTTTTCTCCCTTTGCCAGCATGACCGCCAAGGCAGCGGCCTTTAGTGATAAATTTTCTATGGGCTTATAAATGGTGGCATATTGGCTTCCTTCGGCTACCCGCTGACATGCGGAAAGCTCCGCATCCTGACCAAGCACCAGTGTTTTTCCAAGCATGCGATTTTCCGAAAGTACCCCGATAACCGTTTCTGCCAGCATATCATTGCCACAGAGGACGACATCAATATTTTTTTCTTCCGAAAGAAGCTGTTCAAAGCGGGTTTTAACCTCATCGCTGATCCAGTCTGAGGGCCATATCTCTTTTACCAGGTTTATTTTTCCGGAAGCAATGAAGGGATCCAGAACCTGATGAAAACCTCGATTAATCATATAGGCATTGTTATCGGTGATTGCTCCGTTAATAATCACATAGTTCCCCGTCGCTTGTGCTGAAAGGGCGGCGTTAGCCATTAGGGAACCAACCCGGTCATTATCAAATGAAATATACAGGTCCACATTCGCCCGGTTGACCAGCCGGTCATAACTTATAACAGGTATATGTTTCCGACTCACCATCCGGCAGACCTCGGTGAGCTTATCTGCATGGTTCGGGATAACCACAAGTACATCAATACCGGAATCGACAAGGCTCTTTATCTGGGCAATCTGGGTATCCGCATCCTGATTGGCTACCCTCAGTTTTACCGTCGCATCCAGATCAGAGGCAGCGCGGGTAAAGCTGTCCACATCCCGACGCCACCGTTCAACCACCAGGGAATCCAGAGAAAGGCCGATGACAGGTTTGTAAGTATCCGACTTTTTTGCGTTTTTTCCGCAGGATGCAAGAACTCCCACTAATAAGAGGGAAAGTGAAACACATAGTACTATCCGTTTCATAGAACTTCTGCTCCTTCGCCTTTCTTTTTCTGAGCTTCCATATACTCGGTGGGGGTCATACCAACCCAGTTCTTAAAGAGCCGGGTAAAATAGTTTGGGTCCTGATAACCGCAGGCGATACTCACCTCTTTTACTGATATGGTACCCTGTCTCAGTAATTCCTTTGCCCGTTTCAACCTGTATTCTATCAGGGTACGGGCAAAACCGGTACCAAGTTCTTCAGAAAAAAGACGGGAAAGGCTTGCAGGAGCCATTCCCAGAATGTCTGCCACCTGTTCCAGACTGATAGGCTCCGCAAAATGGTTCTCTATATACATAAGAGCCCGTTTTGCAGTCGGTGAGAGACTTTTCTTTTCACGAGCCTTTTCAATTATACGATGGAAAACATCCCTGGCCCTTTGGATAAATGGAGAAAGGAGTCCTGCATTCCATAGGGTAACGAGTTCATCATAATTGAGAAGAAAGTGAATTTCCTGTTCTGAAATTGAAGCTTTTTCGGTAATCTGTACCACAATAAGGGTAATTACACTCAGTAATCTATGGAGACTATGGGTATCGCTGGATCCTCTCGCCAGAATACGGCTCAGTATTTCTTCGTAAAGCTCTTGAACCTGGCTGAGATTGCCCCCCATAAGGGCAGATATAAGTTCCCTGTCGAGGCTGAGAGGCCAGGGGAGCAGGGCTTCTCCTTCTTTTAAGCTGGTCTGATTCATATATTGAATGAAGGCTGACTTCCAGGAGAGGTGGACCTGTTCTATCGAGAGAATTTCACCGGGGTACAGTGAAAGCCTGCCCAGGCTGCACTCTGCAGAAAATGCTGATTCCAGACGCTTAAGCCAATCCTGGAGCTGTTCCACAGCGGGCTGTTTCAGGGGCAGTAAAACCGGTGCATACAGGTCATCTTCCAGATTGCCGATAACCGCTTCGGTCTTATATTGAATGTGTTCAGTGATCCGTTTATATAAACTTTGCAGCGGCTCATCTTCAGCGGATCGTATAAAGATTAAAATAATTACGGCCCATTCTGTTTGAACCTGTAAGGCCTTTTTAATCACATACATATCCCGGCCGCATGGAATACCGTTCTTTATACGATAAAAAAAAGCATCTTTAATAAGCGGAGCCAGTTGATGATCCTGTTCCGTGATTTCCAGCCGCAGTTTCTCCAGTTCCCGGCCCCGTTCCAGATATTGGCTCGCGGTACGAAGGGCTGTTTCGAGCCGATCACGGGAAACGGGTTTTAAAATGTAGTCGCAAACCCCAAGGCTCAGGGCTTCCCGGGCAATATCGAACCGTTCATAGGCGGTGATTAAAATAAATGCCTTAGGACCTCCGAAAGAAACGATGGTTTTAATGGCCTCGAGGCCGGAAATACCCGGCATCTGTACATCCATAAGGAGGATATCCGGCGAAAGCTCCCTTGCCTTCTCTATGGCCTCCCGACCTGAGGAGGCACTGCCGACAACCGTATAGTCTTCTGAAAAATAACGTTTGATAAGCAGGCTGAGGCCTGCCACTATGGGCTGTTCATCATCTACAATAAGGATCCGTTTCATCCGTGGAGCTCCATAGGTATGTATATAATCACCTTGCTTCCCTGGCCTTCGGTGCTTTCTATAGAGACATGGCCCCGGCCTGCGGTAGAGAGGGTGATCCGGCGTATGACATTAAAGAGTCCAATGCCGCTATGTTCACCAGAGTCATCCAGTTGGGCGGCCTTCATGACCTCTTCTATGTCTTCCTTTTTCATACCCTTGCCCGTATCGGCCACCGCAAGCTGGATCATCCGGGAAGCTTCATCCAGCTGTACCGAAATGGTGACCCGTCCGCCCTGTTCGAGGTCATGAAGGCCGTGGGTAATGGCATTTTCAATGAGGGGCTGCAAAACTAAGGCGGGGGTCTCATAGGGCAGCGCCCGTTCATCAACCTGAATTTCGAATTGATAACGCTCTGCAAAGCGGAGTTTCAAAAGCCAGATATATTTATTGGCACAGTCCAGCTCTTCCGAAATAGGAACAAAGCGGTTGGTGGGTTTAAGCACATAGCGGATAAATTCGGCCAGTTTTTCCAGAAACTCCGCAGTGGTTTCATCCTGCTCTGCCAGGGCCAGCTGCCAGCCCGCGGAGAGGGTGTTGTAGAGAAAATGGGGGTTTATCTGGGTTTGCAGGGCCAGCAGTTCCGCGTCTTTTAATTTATGCTGGTAATCCAGCATCTGCATTTTCTGTTCCAGGAGCAGTTTTTCCAGTTCTGCCTTTTTATTCAGTTCCTCGAAGGCGTTTTGAATGCTTTTCTGCATTCGTTTAAAGGCATGATTAAGGGTACCTATTTCGTCATCCTCTTCATAGGGTGGAAGGTTATGGGAATAGTCCCCCCGCTCTACGGCTTTCACAGTCTCGGAAAGATGTTCCAGAGGTTCTGTAAGAATGCTGGAATAACGCATCATAAAGATGGAGCTCACCAGGAATGCAAGCATGATGAGGAGCAGATTCAGAAAAAGTACGATGCTGATGTTAGTACGATAGCCCATGAAAGAAGTGAGGGCTTCATCCAGATAGATGGTATTCATCTTTTCCAGCAGGAACTTTATAAGTCCTTCAATTTTTTTTGCTTCATCATATTGACTGACATAGGTACTGACATTCCGGCCCCGTTTCGCCTGGACTGCATTGTCCGTAGATGCCAGGTAGTTTTCGATGAGGATGGCCAGATTCCGCTCGAGCAGCAGAAGCTGGTCGTCCTTGATCTCCCGGTTCAGTTTACCCGCTAAAACCTGCAGGTCAGAGGCATATCTGATATAGTCCTTCAGGGACTCGGAGTTTTTAGCCCGGAGATAGGCCGTTAAATTGTTCTGGGTTTCATCCAGATTTTTCTGTATATCCTTAAGAACCAGATTGTTCTGCAGGAGCAGGTCAAAACTTTTAGAGAGTTCTATAGATGCAATCGCAGTGTATATCATTACTATAGAAAGAATAAAAAGTATTACCATAGAATTCAGCACAATACGGTTCCGCAGTCTGTGTTTCATCATTTGGTTGCCTTCCCGTACTTGGTATAGGTGGATACCTTGCTGATCGGTGCAAACCTGGAGGTAATACCTTTCTGTGAAAGGGAGAGTATCGCCGTTTCTCCCATTTTTATTGCATCCCGTACAATGGTTGCCTGGACAACCCCTTTTTCCAGAAGTCTTGCGACGTCCAGGTCTTCATCGGCGCCGATGATCACAATTTTACCAACCAGCCCCCGGTCTATGATAACCTGGGCGGCACTGACTGTGCTGCGGGCATTGGTGCAGATAAAACAGTTCAGTTCGGGATAACGCTGGAGCATGGTGGTACAGACCTCTTCCCCGCCCAGGATGTTTTCCTCTTCCCGTTCAGCGGCCAGTATTTTCCCCTGTTGTTTCTGGTTTATTTCAAAAACGGCTCCATTCAGGAAGGGTTCCTCTGAAATGATAAAGGAGTTGGGGTTACCCGCGGGGAGGATAACTCCGATACGGGCATCCTTGCCAAGGAGCCCTAGGGCAACACTGACAGCCTCTGATCCTTGAATAAAGGAATCGCTCGTTACAAGGGCAGGAATACCCTGCACCGGCTGGTCCATCGCGATCGGTACAAAGGGAACCTGCCGTTCCTGGGCCTTATCGGAGAAGCTTTTAATATCACTTCCCGGCGGAAAGTACATCACTACCCCATCGGGTTTTGAACGCAGAGCAATATCAAAAAAACGGTAGGCTTCGGCGGACAGAAAAAACTGACTCACCTCCACTTCCGACGAATAGGTGAGCAGTTCCAGCCCTGCCATCTCCTTTGTGGCTCCCTGCTGTATTCCATAATATAAATTGATGAAAAAGGGGTCCGATATGGCGGGTACTATGGCTATATAGTGCTTCTTAACGGTTTTAAGGGAAGCAGGGTTGCGGAGTACCGATCTTCCCAGTTCTTCCCGGCTTTTTCCAATAAGCAGAATATTCAATATGGTGGTGAGTGTCAGGGCTATACTAAAAGTAATGAGCAAAAAAAGGCTAAAGCGGTTCTTCTGCATGGGTGCATTGTATCATAGCGGGACTGTAAAGGCTATTAAAATTCCGGTACACTCTGTGCCCAGGAGCCTCGCCGGTCAGCCCGCTCCATCCCCAGCCTTTCGCGGACAGAAAGGGCTTGTTTGAGGAGCCGCAGAAAGGAAGACCGGTCTATAACCTGTCCGCCCAGGCTGATGAGATGGTTCGTAGGAACCTGGCAGTCTATAAACTCAAGTCCATCGCTGAACATGAACTGTGCAAGGGTAAGAAAGGCCGCCTTGGATGCGTTAGGGTAGCGGGCAAACATGGATTCGCCGCAGAATACATTTCCTATCCGGATGCCATAGCAGCCGCCCACAAGCTCACCGTCAAGATAGGCCTCAGCACTATGGGCCCAGCCAAGGCGATGTAACCTTGTATAGGCGGTAATGATATCCTGACTGATCCAGGTACCGTTTTGCCCCGGACGAGGTGCCATGCCGCAGCCGTGAATTACCCCTTCAAAATCGGTATCAAAGCGGATAGCAAGTATATTTTTTTTAAATAACTTCCGCATCGATTCAGATATATGGAGCGTTTCGGGGTATATGACCAAACGGGGGTCCGGCGACTGCCAGATGAGGGGGTCCTCCGGGTTATACCAGGGGAAAATTCCCTGTTCGTAGGCGGACAGGAGCATCCCCGGTGACAGATTACCTCCGACGGCGACAATCCAGTCCTCACAGGCTTCTGGATCGGGAAAGGTAAAGCGTTCATCTTCTGTAAGATAGGGGAAATGCGGGTCCGGGCCGGGCCCGCGCCAGTACCCCATTTAGGACACCACCTCGATCCGGTATTCACCATCGATCCAATCAGCCCGGGCTACCCCACCGTTGGATAAGCGGCCAAAGAGGACCTCATCGACAAAGAAGCTCTTTATTTTATCTTCTATTAGCCTGCTCACATTGCGGGCTCCGAATTCACGGCTGTACCCGTCCCGGGCAAGCTGGTTAATGCACCTTTCGGTGACCTCCAGCACGACCTGCTTTTCTGCCAGCTGCATCCGGAAAGCGTCCAGTTCTTTGCGGACTATGGAGGCCACAATTTCCTGGTTAAGGTGGCCGAAGCGGACCACCGCATCGAGCCGGTTCCTGAATTCGGGGGTAAAGATCCGTTCCACAGCACCGTCTACCACGGCCTCGTCGAGGGTCCGCTCTCCAAAACCGATGAGACTTTTTCCTATATCCCTGGCACCGGCGTTGCTGGTCATAATAAGCACCACATTCCGGAAGTCCGCCTTCCGGCCATTGTTGTCAGTCAGGGTAGCGTAGTCCATAATCTGGAGGAGTATGTTGTAGATATCCGGGTGGGCCTTTTCAATTTCATCCAACAGGACCACCGCATGGGGCTGTTTCCGTACCGCATCGGTTAGGAGGCCCCCCTCTTCGTACCCCACATAACCAGGGGGTGAACCGATTAGGCGGCTTACGGTATGCTTTTCCTGGTACTCACTCATATCAAAGCGGTGCATGGCAATGCCAAGGACATCTGCTAGGCTCCGGGCCAGTTCGGTCTTTCCGACCCCGGTGGGACCCACAAAGAGGAAATTTGCTACCGGTTTATTGGGGGCGCGGAACCCAGCCCTGGACCGTTTCACGGCACGAACAACTGCTTCCACCGCTGCATCCTGACCAAAGATCCGTTCTTTAAGGCGGCTTTCCAGGAAGCGGAGCTTATCCTTTTCGTTTTCACCCACGGTCCGCTCGGGGATCCGGGCAATCCGGGCTACCACCGTTTCTATCTGGGGCACATCAATCTCGATTATTTCTACAGAGTCCTGCTGCCCAGAGGCCGGTTCTGTCTGCAGCCCCTGGGGCGCTTCCTGGTTTTGCGGCTCCTGGCGCTGTTCCTGGCGCTGTTCCTGGTTTTGTGGCTCCTGGTGCGGCTCCTGGCGCAGTTCCTGGCGCTGTTCCTGGTTCTCCCGCGCCTTAAAGGCCTGTATCCTTGCAAAGGCCCCCGCCTCATCGATCACATCGATAGCCTTGTCGGGCAGGCGCCGTTCGGTAATGAACTGGGCAGAAAGCCGCACCGCCGTCTCCAGGGCCGCATCGGTATAACGGACCCGGTGAAATTCTTCGTATTTATGGCGGAGCCCCTTAAGGATGGCGATTGCATCGGCCTCGCTGGGTTCATTGATATCGATCTTCTGGAACCGGCGGGAAAGGGCCCGGTCCTTATCAAAGTATTTTGTATATTCCTCGTGGGTGGTAGAACCGATACAGCGAATTTTACCCGACGTGAGGGCGGGTTTGAGCAGATTGGACGCATCCAGAGAGCCCCCTGAGGTAGCCCCTGCGCCAACCAGGGTGTGGATTTCATCAATAAAAAGGATAGCCTTTTCCTTTTTCAGGATCTCATCCACCACCTTTTTAATCCGTTCTTCAAAATCACCCCGATATTTGGTCCCCGCTACCAGGGCTCCCATATCGAGAGCATAAATAGAAAAATCCTTGAGGGTAGGAGGCACATTACCAGCCACAATCCGCTGGGCCAGGCCCTCGGTAATGGCGGTTTTTCCCACCCCAGAGTCCCCCACATGAATAGGATTATTTTTAAGACGCCGGCACAAAACCTGGACAGTCCGGTCCAGTTCATGGTCCCGGCCAATCACCGGCTCCAGTTTTCCCTCCCGGGCAAGGGCGGTCAGGTCCGTAGTGAATCGTTCAAGGGCAGTCCTGCGGGCCGGCCGCATCCTCGGCTCCGCCTCTATGCCGCTGTCGCTTTCTGCGTCTTCCCCGGCCTCTTCATTGCCTTCTTTCCAGGTTTCAGAACCCTTCGAGCCTTCGGCATCCCCCGTGTCTTCCTCCATCTCGTCGGTGAACCGTATGCCGTGGGAGAGTACTTCCAAGAGATCTATCCGCTTTATCCCGGCCTTACGGAGGTAATAGGCGCAGTAGTTCCGTTCCTCATCGTAGAGGGAAACAAGGATATCCGCCACATCGAGCTCCTTCTTCTGGGCCGACTGGCTCTGAAGCACCGCCCGTTCCAGCACACTCTGGAAGCCTACGGTCTGGGTAGGCTCCATGTTCTGCACGACCGGTACTTTCTGCTCAAAGTAGTTTTCCATACCACTCTTTATCTGATTCAGATCCGCACCGCAGGCAAGCAGGACCTGCTGGACCTCCTCAAAGGCCAGGGCAGCATAGAGTACATGTTCCGGGGTCAGGTATTCATGATTCCGGACCTTGGCTTCGTTATAGGCTGCATTGATTATAGCCTGCACATGGCGGCTGATTTGCATACAAACACTCCTCTCTAGATCTTATGCTTTCTCTACAATACAGCGGAGGGGAAACTCCGCCTGGCGAGCCAGGCTGTGGACCTGTTCAGCCTTGGTGGTGGCAATATCCCAGGGATACATCCCTACCACACCCCTCCCCTTTTTATGAACATCCAGCATGATTTTCTGGGCCTCCATTTCATCCTTATGAAACACCATCATTAGAACAGCAACCACAAAATCCATGGTGGTATAATCATCGTTCAGAAGCACCACCCGATACTGGTCCGGTTCCTGCAGTTTCTGTTCCTGTTTTGGTTTTAACAGGGTCCCCAAACTCATGCGTTTTGACATCCAAAATCCCCTACAATTATCTACAATTAAAGATAGCTAAAAAGCGGGGATAAAACAACGGGGTATCGTTAAGAGAAGCGGTCCTACAACTGAAACCCAAGGCCTGTGGCTACTTTCCAGTCCGACACGCCAACAGAGCCGGAGTCATATCCAACTGAACCGGAAACAAAGAACCAATTCTGAAAGGAACCGGTAGAGATCAGGTTGATGCGCACCTCTCCGGCTGCGTCGCCTGTGTATTGCCAGTTACGCCACTGGGCTCCGTGGCTTAGACTGAAACCAAGCCGCGGCAGGGGCTGTAATACCAGTTCTGTGAGAAACTGCAGGGTTTTTACAGCGGTTTTCAGATCCTCCTGATAGATGAACGAAAGGTCCAGCGAGACAGGAAAGGCCGGATACCAGGCGAGACCAAGCTCTGGACCGAAGGACCATGAAACAAGACTCTGCTCAAAGGTTGCCACCGATACCTGAACCAGGGGCTTAATCACCACTTCGCCCCATAAAAAGGAGGCTGAAAGTTCTGTGGAATAACCCATATCATAGGGTTCTCCGAAGGCTGCCAGAATATCAGCGGACAGCTGGAATGATATATTAGGATTATTGATGGTATCACTCAGTCTTAATCGAACATTCCCCGAAGGGTTTGCGCTAGACAGGCGGTCATCCGTAAAGGCTCCGTAAATTCCGGCCCGGTAAACGGCTGTGCCCTGGCCAAGGCTCAGCTCTGCGCTGCCCTGGCCTGAGGCGCTATAGGAGCCTGCAGAGCCCCACCAGAGGGCATTGAGGGAAGCCGCAAGGGAAAAAAGCCCATTCTGGCCCAATGGGCTGTCGGAAGAGCAGCCCGCCTGGCCCCCATAGTACCAGCCGGGGCTAAGGGTTTGCTGATCCGGTGTGCCATATCCGACAGATGGTTTTACTAGAAGCTCTGCATGCATTAATTCCGGAGCAATGCTCATCAATATAAAACAATACAAAAATGCAGCATGAAACACTTTTTTCATGGACGCTGACTCCTTGTTTGCAGTTCCCGGTCCAGGGCAGCAAGGCCGCTTCCGCTGTCCAGGCTGCCGATAATGAGCTTAACTAGCGGTTCTCCCATAATATTTCTGCCCTTTGCCCGTACCGCCAGAGACTGCAGCTGGGCGAACTGGGTTTCCTTAAGGCTGCTGCGGATAAGACATTCTGAGAGGGGCCGCAATAAATTTGCGGGGGCCTGGGCGATGGCGATGATTCTAAAGGAGGCCGAAAGGGCATCTACCGCCCGATTTGTTGGTTTTTGTACCAGGTTTGCATACTCTAACACCGCATCGATAGTGTCCACGGAAACACCTCCTTGCAGAAGCAGTGAAAGGGCTTTGAGCAGCGATGCCCTGCTGGCTGAAGCAATCTTTTCCCTTTTTTCCAGCATTTGTATGGCCTGGGTAAGCCGTTCTACTTCTGCTCTGAGGGCCTGTACCAGCTGTGCACCGGTCACCCGCTTTGCAGCGCCCTCATTGAGTTTATCTACCAGTAAATCCCCCGGGATCTGCCGGCCCTCAGCCTGGTCGAAGATCCCTTGCAGTTCTGAGGCCACCTGCTCGTAGGCTGCACCGGCTTTACTGTTCAGCCAGAGCCGGGGTTCGTATTCAGCCCAGAGAGCAGTCGAAAGAACTAAAAATAACAGGCTGAAAAAAGAAATGCGGGCTTTCATCGATGGGGTGATCCTGGTTTTTCTTGTGATGGAAAGGTAAAGGCATTCGAACCCGGACTTCCCTTACCGGGAGCGCCAGAGAAGATTGACTGCTCCCCCTTTACAGTCCTTAACATCCTCAGGCTTTGCAGCCTGCGCTGCTGTTCTGATTCATTCACATCAGATCCGCCAAACTTAAAGGCTAGTTCCTGCCTGAGCTGGGCCAGTGCTTCCTGGTAGGTAAACCCCTTTAAAAGCTGAAACCGGACCTGCTGTTCGTATTCCTTCTGCAGAGGTACATTATCGGTCAAGGACGGAAATTGCTGTTCCAGGGCTCGAATAATCCTATGGGCCTGGAACTGTAGAGGATCTGGCTCTCCTGCAGAAAGGATTCCGGTTATACATAGTGCAAGGACGGCACCAATACTATACAGCCTATGTTTCATAACAGCCTCCTGTTCATCAATCTATAAATCCAGCAGTGAAACCTTGCCGCCAAAATCATCATCGATAGAAACCGCTGCATGGGGATCTGCTATCCATATCTGGTTGTCGATGACGAAGTTATACCGGTATTCTCTGGACCGTTTCAGCCGTACCGTGGCAGACCAGGTTTTGCCATCCCCTTCTGGTTTCAGGGGGATATCCATGCTGGACCACTGGTTAAAGTTACCCGATACCATGACCGTCGTTGCCCCGGGGGCTTCCAGGAAAAAACGGACGGTTACCACATCGGAATTCCTGTTCGCATATAATAAGTAGCCCAGGGGAAGAAGCACCAGCAAGGCCGCCACAGCCGCCCAGGGAATAAAACGTTTGAACCTTCGCGACTGGATTTGGGAATGGAAACCTTGTTCGTCAGGTGCGATAGCCCGCTCAAGACCTGCCATGAGCCGCTCCGTATCGGGGACCTTTGTGCTTTCCAGCGGAATCTTCACCTGCGTACTAAGGCCCCCATCCCGGTCCAGCAGAGGAATAAGGGCCCCATACTGGCGCGAACAGGAACTGCATTCAGCTAAATGGGCCTTTAGGGCTTCCAGCTCAGCGGTAGTGATTGATTCCTTCTGTTCCCAGCTATTAAGCAGGGTGGCAACCTGTACACAATCCATCATTCTATTATACCCTTCTTAAAGCCCTTTGGTTGTAAAAGTTCCTTCACTTTTTTTCTTCCCCGGAAAAGACGGGACTTTACATTTTCTTCACCTATAGAGAGGGTTTCTGCAATATCACTGACAGGAAGGCCTTCAAAATAATAGAGAAAGAGTACCTCATAAAGATCATGGGGCAGCTTTCTGAGAACCCGGACCAATTCAGTCCTGGTTTCGGCCTGCATTGCATCATGTTCGGGGTTATTCTGATCCGGGTCTTCGGGATAAAAGATCTGGCTGGCTATATCCTGCTCTCTTTTTATACGGCCCCAGGAGGTTCTGAGCACATTGGAGGCAATCGCAAAAATCCAGGGTCCGAATTGTTTTCCCAACTTAAAGGTTGGCAGCGACCGGTATACTCTGATAAAGGTTTCCTGCACCAGATCGTTTGCCCGATCCTCGTTTCCTGTCCTGGCAAGGCAGTATCGATAGAGGGAATCCTTATAGGTGTCTACAATAACACGGAAGGCATCATTGTCTCCCGCCAGCACATGCTGAATGGCAAGGAGGATTTTGTCTTCCCTGGTTCTATCTGTATAATTCACAGAATCATACTATATCATGGGGCTGCTTCTTTTTCAGAGGGCACTTTAATTTATAGAAAATAGAAGAATTTTTATAAACCTCGATCAAAAAAATGAAATTGAATGCAACCAACCTGGGGAGAGCTGAGTATTTAGGGGTAGAGTGCATATCAAATTGGATATGCCCAGTCTACAACAACATTAACCAGGAGGTTAGTATGAAACGGATTGCAATGACAGTATTGATGGTCGCCCTTGGCATTGGTGCCCTGTGGGCTAATGGAAATGCAGAAAAACTGAGTACTGTAGAAGGTACAGTTCTGCAGGTTACCCCCCTCCAGGCAGAAGCCCGTGTAGCCCTACAGCTTGCCAGCGGCGAAACGGTAGAGGTGGTTCTGCCCGCGGAAGAACTTACCAGGCTGCAAATCAGGGAACAGGCTCATATTCGGTTCCAGGGAGTCCTGGTGCAGGGAGACACGACAGCACAGATTCAGACCAGGCTTTATGCACGGACCTGTGAGGTAAACGGGAAACAGGAACAGGTGAAAAATGCGGTAAAGCTTAGTACCCAGGACCAGGAACGGCTTCGCCAGCAGCTCAAGGATGGAACGGGTGATATGACCCAGACTCAGACACAAACCAGAACTCAGACCCAGACCCAGACATCAACCACTTCGGAAACCGCGACTCAAAGCCAGAACGGCACAGGTAAGAAATAAGTTACGCCCATCCTGGTCACGTCAGCGGAACCGTTGGCAGAGATATCGTCCCCGTACACCTGCGGGGACGGGGGAGGGTCCTGTATCACTTCGGGAACGGGTCTGACCCACATTAAAAAGGTTCAAATTGCTGTTTTTCGAACCAGCGCTGGGTCAGCTCATCCTGAAGAGAAAGCAGTTCATTGTAATGGTGTTCTTCCCATTGCATAAGGGTAGTAAAGAAGGATGTCAGTTCTTTTGCAGGTGCCGATTCCGCTGCGGATCGGTAAAAGCTGATTGCGGTGGCTTCCATAAGGGTTGCGGTCGCTACAGCGGTAACCAGATACTGATCGGCGGCAAGACGGTTTATGAACTCTTTAGTGATAAGGGGGCTTTTATAATCCATACCAAAGACTTCCGCTGCTAAATCATAGTTTGGGGTCGAACCGCCCTGAACTTTTTTATAATATTCCAAAAGCCAATTATAATGCCGCTTCTCTTCAGCGGCCCGTTCAGAAAAAAATTTTGCCACTTCTCCCTGGGCTCTTTCCGCCGCTTCTGAATACACGGTGACACTATCCATTTCATTTTTAAGGCCCGAAAGCAGGGCTTCTGCAAGATTCATAGTACCCATGTTGTTAAACTCCTCTTATATACTATAGCCCCTGGGCGTGAAAGGCTGCAAGGAAAATCCCATATCTTTTTTCCTATTTTTCCCCCTTGCTCTGGAAGGACCTTTTCTTATAGTTTATCCGTATGCGTATACTTTCCTGGAATGTGAATGGCCTGCGGGCGGTAGAAAAAAAGGGCTTTGTGCAATGGATGAGGGATGAATCGGCCGATGTGGTCTGTATCCAGGAAACAAAGGCCCATCCAGGCCAGCTTTCACCGGAACTGCTTGCACCGGTAGATGCGGAGGGCCGTCCCTATAAATCCTACTGGGCTTCTGCAAAAAAGGCCGGATATTCAGGCACGGCCATTTATACCCGGATTGAACCCAGAGAAGTCAGGACCATGGGAATTAAGGAGTTTGATGACGAAGGGCGGCTGCTTATCGCCGACTTTGACCGTTTTTCGCTCCTCTGTGCCTATTTTCCCAATTCCCAGGAAGGTGGCGCCCGGCTGGATTATAAACTTGCCTTCTGCGATGCGGTACTGGAAACCTGTAATACGTTGGTTCAAGCGGGGAGAAACATCATACTGTGCGGCGATTATAACATCGCCCATACCCCCATAGACCTGGCCCGGCCTGAGGATAATGAAGAAAATCCGGGCTACCTCCCCGAAGAGCGGGCCTGGATGACCAAATTTCTTTCCGCCGGCTATGTGGACACCTTCCGCTCTGAGCACCCTGGAGAGCCGGGGCATTATACATGGTGGTCATATCGAACCAGAGCCCGGGAACGGAACATAGGCTGGCGTATCGACTACCATTGTGTAAACCAGGCATTTCAGCCTGAGGTACAAAAATCGATAATACGACCTGAGATTACCGGGTCAGATCATTGCCCCATTGAGCTTGTCTTAAGGTAGGTATCCCATGCATATCAAATATAACGCTCCCACCGTTTTAACCTATGCATTCATTAGTGCCCTGGTGCTGGTACTGAGCCAGACCCTGCTCCCCAGTCTTACCACAGCACTCTTCATGGTGCCCGGGAGAAACCAGTTTAATCCCCGGGATCTGGTAAACTGGGTGCGGGTATTTACCCATGTCATAGGGCACGCAAACTGGAATCACCTGATCTCTAACTTTTCCTTTATACTGCTCATCGGCCCCATCCTGGAAGAAACCTACGGGTCCCTATCCCTGCTTTTTATGATTGCTGTGACCGCCTTCGTTACCGGTATCTTAAACGCCTTTCTCCTGCCCACAGCCCTGCTTGGAGCAAGCGGAGTGGTCTTTATGATGATACTCTTGGCCTCCTTTACCAATTTTAAACAGGGGGAGATTCCCCTTACCTTTATACTGGTGCTGACCCTCTATCTGGGACGTGAGATATTTAATTCTTTTACCAACAATAATATTTCTGAGTTTGCCCATATTGTGGGAGGCTTCTGCGGAAGCCTATTCGGTTTTTTCAGACCTGCCCGGCGCTAGGGGCTGCTTTACCCAGAACAAGTAGCGGCTTTAGCCGGCGCTGTGGCGGCGTTACCCTCTGCTAGGAGCAGCTTTAGCCGGCGCTAGGGCGGCTTTGCCCGGCGCTAGAGGCGGCGTTACCTGGCGCTAGGGGTGGCTTTAGCCGCCGCTAGAGGCGGCGTTTGCCTCTGTTAGGGGCGGTGTTAGCCGGCGCTGTGGCATGACCGCAGCTTTAGCCGCCGCTCGGCAGACCCGATACCCCCTCCCGGATTTCTGAGGTTGCTCTTTCAAAACGCCCTGAGTTTTCATAGAGCCTCACCTGGCAAAAAACAAACGCAGCTTAATGGCCTGGTTATGGTTACCAAAACCGCGGCCAAAGATATTTATTCCCCCCGGATGAACCGCATCTTCCTTAACCCCAAGGCGCACCCGTATGGAATGATGATTCTTAAGTTTTAGGTCCTCCAGGGTAACAGGGGACACCTGTACTCCATCTACAAAGGCTCCTTCCTCTGTGATAAGCCATCTTTTTAATAGGCCGTATTGGGATCCTTCCAGCTTCCACCATGGTGGGGTATATTTTCCCCGCCGGTCACCAAAATCACCGGGGCTCGTCCAGGTGCCAACCTCCACCGAATTAACCCAGAGGGTAATATCGGACTGCCAGTTTGCATTGGTTCCCGGCGTTTCAGAAGAAAGTTCTACACTAAGTTCCAGGGCCTGTACCGGTTTATCCGCATAGAGGCTGTTATTCGGGAACTGATACTCCACAAAACCTGTTTCAAACCAGAGCAGTCCCGCACTCATCCGTTCGGGATTGAGAAACGAGTCAGGAACATCCAGAAAGCCGATGATGCCCGTGGGCGAGCAGAGCCCGCAGGGTGCGGTTACATTAAAATTAGTAAATAATCCGATAGGCATTTCTACTTCGATCCCCGAATCAATATCAGAAGCGGGCTGTACGAACTGTACCAGAATCTCGTTGTAAGCGGCCCTGCACAGTTTCTGGTTTCCCTTTTTTGCACTCATGATCTCAGTTTCAATGAGGCCGGCCTTCTCCAACAGGGCCACATTGGTAGCCACCGTTGACTGGGGTAGCTGCAAAGCCTGGGCAATTTCATTGATATTGAGCTGTTTTTCTATCAATATATTTAAAATAGAAATCCTGATTTCAGAACCCAGGGCAAGGAGAATATCCCTGTGTTCCAGGGCATTTATGACTAAACAGGGGTCTTTTGGTCTCATACAGGTAAAAAGCATATCAGAGCTGCATAAAAGCTACAATAAGGCAGATCTATTTATATCATATATTTTGATATATATCATACTTTATGTTTGACAAAACATCCATATCACGGTATGATATTGGAACAACAATCAGGAGTAATTTCATGTCAAAGGCAAAGATCATCATTGATAAGGATTATCAACTTGCTTCAGTAGATAAAAACATCTTCGGCTCTTTTATAGAACACCTCGGCAGGGCGGTTTATTCGGGTATCTATGAACCCGGACATCCCCTGGCAGACGAAAATGGTTTCAGAACCGATGTGCTCGAACTGGTTAAAGAACTTGGGGTCACCATTGTACGCTATCCGGGGGGTAATTTTGTTTCCGGATACAATTGGGTTGATGGGATTGGTCCCAAAGGAAGCCGTCCCCGGAGGCTCGATCTGGCCTGGAAGTCCATTGAAACCAATGAGTTCGGTATTGATGAATTTGCCGATTGGTGTAAAAAGGCAGGCGCTGAAATCATGGCTGCGGTTAATCTTGGCACCGGTACACCGCAGGATGCGGGTAATATGCTTGAATACTGTAACTATCCCGGCGGATCCTATTGGAGTGATCTACGGATTAAAAATGGCCATCGGGAACCACATGCAATTAAGACATGGTGTTTAGGAAATGAGATGGATGGACCCTGGCAAATTTGTCACCTGGAAGCGGATGACTATTGAAAAAAGGCCCGGGAGACCGCAAAGATCATGAAATGGGTTGATCCGGAGGTTAAGCTCGTAGTTTCAGGCAGTTCTGGGCCTGGCATGCCCACCTTTCCTGAATGGGACCGCACGGTGCTGGAATATACCTACGAACAGGCCGATTATATTTCCCTGCATCGATACTATGAAAATCTTGGAGATAATGACGACTTCC
Source organism: Treponema sp. (assembly GCA_012517385.1). Lineage (GTDB taxonomy): Bacteria > Spirochaetota > Spirochaetia > Treponematales > Breznakiellaceae > Gracilinema. The sequence goes on from JAAYUZ010000051.1 coordinate 29,679, forward strand.
TCGCCTCCTTTGTAGATATGGATCGGTTTATCCGCAGTGTAACCGCTACCGCCGACTATGTGAAAGCCAGGACCCGGAGTAAAAAGACCATGATGCTTTCATTCGATGAATGGAACGTATGGTATATGAAAAAGGTCCAGATTCCTGAATGGCAACAGGCACCGGCTATTCTGGAAGATCGATACTCCCTGCTGGATGCCCTGGTGGTGGGGGGACTTATCATCACCCTCTTAAATAATGCGGACCGGGTCCGGATGGCAGCCCTGGCACAGCTCGTGAACGTAATCGCGCCAATTTTTACCGAACGGGGCGGCAGGGTTATCAGACAAACCACCTTTTACCCCTTTGCAATGGCGGCTAAATATGCAAAAGGGATGGTGATGCATCCTCTGGTTCATTGTGCTACTGAGGGAACCAAAAGCTATGAAGCGGCTCCTTTTGTTCATACTGCTGCAATCTATAACGAGGAAACATTAGAATTGAACCTCTTCATGCTCCATCGGGGCAGGGATACAACTGAACTGGAACTGGACTTTAGGTCCTTTGGCAAGCTTTCTATGCAGGAACATTCCATACTGGATGGCCCTGATCTGGATGCTATCAATGATTTTGAACATCCCGAGCGGGTAAAGCCCCGAAAAGCACAAACAGGTACTGGAGAGGGATCAATTTTTAAGATTCAGATTCCAGCCTATTCCTGGAACATGCTGCGCTTTAAAATAGAAAAATAGAACCATATCCTGGGCACCAGGTTTAGCCAAAAGACTAAACCTGGTTGTGCGTCATACCCATTCTTTGCAGAAATTACCTAAAAGGCTGCCTTTAGGGTAAGTCCCAGGGCAGCCATGACCGGCAGGTTTTGCGCAGAGGGACCCAGTGACCGGACATCACCGCGATTTGCAGCGCCATACAAGACGATGCTCGTCCGGCGCATGAGGCTGCGATTCAGGGCGGCCATCACCTGCCAGGCTTCGGTATCTACTGCATATATCAGATAACTTGAAACACTGGTCCAGTCATCAATCTTATAGGACAGGTTTGTAAACAGGCTGGTATCCGCCTGGAACTGGCCGATCCGGGGTCCTTCGCCGAAGCGACCCTGGTATTCCACGGTACAAAACAGGGTACCAGCAAAGGAATAGTCCGTTCCCAGTACCACGGAAAAACCGGACCGGTCAGGTTCAAGATGGTAATCCTTATAGGGAATGGCCGCCAGAGCTTCGCCATAGAGACCTGCAACAAGGTCTCCCTTAACATCAAAGCCCGCAAGCAGGGCAGGCTCAGAGGCTTGAGCGATAGGGCCGTTTCCGCCTATGCCACTAAAAGCGGCACCGGACTGCAGCAGCGACAGACCGCCCCCATTGTGAAAGACAAGGGCTGAAAGGTCCCAGCCCCCAAAAGATGCAAAGGCCCGGCCCCCAAAGACAGCCTTTTCTGGAGGCAGGGCAAGGGAACTAACCATTTCGATCCCTGATAGATCAGAGAGGGGAAGCTGGAGACGGAGCACATCGGTACCGGTCCTGCCCAGGGCCTGGTCCTGCAGATTTACCGCTGAAAAGAGGTCCTCCGGAGAGAACAGACGGCCCTTCCCATAATTCACAATCATTCTTCCCAAAGATAGGTCCGAATTGGTGAAACTTAAGGTTACATAGAGCTTGGAACATTCCAGGGCAAAGGGAAGCGCCTGAGGGGTATTGTTCAGCAGGGCCGCCGCCTCCCCATAGGGCAGCATGAATTTGACAAGGCCCACTATTTGGGCCGAATCCCGGTCCCCGCCATTAAAACTGAGACTCAGGGTATTGGTACCGAGATAGACGCCGCTGCCAAGGGTGTCGGCGAAGTCATTCCAGGAGGCGGCGCCATAGAGGGCCGCCGCGTCGGGGAGGCTGTACATCAGGTCCGTGCTGAGAGCGGCGGCCCAGGTGAGCCCCCAGTCCTGGGCTGGGAGGGGGGCCCTGCCGAGCAGCAGCACCAGGAGGGGGAGCAGGAACCTGGAAAGGATGGCGCCGGAAAGGCACCGTTTATTCATCAATATGGACATGATGGGATTCCTATCGGCTGAGACGGCGCAGGCTGAACTGGTCCTGGGGGAGGGAAATATCGAACTGAAGGTCCATCATCTTAAAGGTGGTACCGCCGCCGTTTTTCAGCTTGTCTTCCATCCGCAGTTCGGTGGCGAACCAGCGTTTTCCGTATTGGGCGACCTTTAAGGATTTGCTTTCCTTGATGAGTTTTCCGCTTTTTGAGAGCATCTGGGATTTGAGGACGATAAACCGTTCGCCGTCGACCCAGAGTTTCTGTTTGTCGTAGGGCGCATTTTTAGCGGTTGCGGAAAGCTCCAGCACATAACAGGGCCTGCCGTCCAGAGTTTCAGTGCCAGCTACGGTGACTGAATACTTGGTCAGCAGATTTCCCGACTCCAGGGCGTCTTCATAGGAAACATCAGAGCCCATCATCCCTTCTTTTAAAAGATGTCCCGATATTTTAATGGTTTCCTGTTCCTCGGGGAAATACATCCAGAGGTCCTTATCAATTTTAAGATACCGGGTTCCCCGGTCTTCCGGGTTGATGAATTCCACGAAGGCCTTTGTATCTCCCTCTGCAAGGGCGGTAAATTCCTTGACCATGGTCTTTTTCTGCTGCTGTATTTCCATGATACCCCGGTAACTGAGGGTGCCAAAGCTTGCATTGGCATCAATCTTTTTTAAGATTTCTGCTCCGGACAGGGCTGGCAGGGCGGCCTGACCGGTTTGCGTTTGGCCTGCCTGGGCAGCCTGCCCCTGGGCGGTTTGGGCTTTCAGGACAGGGCTTGCTGTAAAGAAGAGGACCAGGACGAGAAAAAAGAGGGAAATTGTCAGGTTTTTTGGCTTAAGCCCCCGGAACATATCATCAATATATAATTTCATAAAGCTCTCCTTATAATCACATTCAAGATGCAGAGGGGCCGATGAAAGGCCCCTCATAGGACGCCCCTCACAGGACGGCCCTCATAGGGCGACACTCACAGGACGACACTAATAAGACGACACTCCTGGGTCTGCGCTCAAGCCACAGCCTTTATGGCCTCCACCGGATCAAGCCGGGCTGCTCTCCGGCTTGGCAGGTAGGATACGACCATGGACACGAAAAGGCCGATACAGAACATCCCCACAATTCCCAGGGGATTGACCACGGAATAGAACACGGGGTCTATGGGGAAGGTCAGGGAACCTACGGCGGAGCTGAAATCGATGCCATACACCGAAAACACCCAGCAGAGCAGGAAACCAAATACAGCGCCAACACCGCTGCCGATACTGCCCATGAGGGCCCCCTCGGTTAGGAAGAGCCAGAGGGTTTCCCGCCGGTTCAGCCCCAGGGCTTTCATGATGCCGATTTCCCGCTTCCGTTCCAGGACAACCATCATCATGATATTGGAGATGATGAAGGCCCCCAGGAAGGTTATTACCAGTTCAATCCAGAAGTAGATTCCTTCCATCATTAAAATGAGCCGGGGATATTCACCAATTTCGGTCCAGCTCTGTATCCTGAGGGCATCGGTGGGGGACACAGCGGATGCGGTGTCAAATGCAGCGTTGGGTGTTGCCTCGGCGGAACCAGCGGCAGCGGGGGCACCTGCCCCTGAGGTCCTGGAGGCAGGGGCTGCGCGAGCGGTGACAGCACCGGAGGCAGCACCGGCTATGGGGAAGCCCTGGCGGGAAAGTTCCTGTGCAATGAGGGCACTCAGCCGGTCCGCCTTAGTGTAATCCTTTAGCAGGATCAGGATCTGCTGCACGGCACCGCCGGTCCGCAGGAATTCAACCCCATCCTGCAGGGGTATCTGAAAGAAGCTCCGGTCCATCTGAACGAGGCCAGTGGAAAAGAGTCCCACAATGGTAAAACGCCTGAGACGCAGACTGTAATCGGCCCCCTGGGTAACAATCCGTATGCTGTCCCCCACGGTGAGACCCAGGGAAGCGGCGGCCCTTTCGCCCAGAATAATTTCGCCCTTATTCTGGAGGTATCTGCCTTTAATGATGCTGCGGTTCATATTCAGGACCCCCTGTTCAGTCTCCATATCCCCGGCAACCCCATAGGCTGCCACGGTGTTCGGACCATTGGAAAGCAGGGTTCCAAACATAATCCGGGGAGCAATGGCGGCAATTTCTCGGTTCACCTCAGGAATAGCCTGTATAGCCTTGATGAGGGTCTGGGGATCTTCGACGAGTTCATCCATAGGCATGAAACGGGAACGCTTAACAAAGCCTTCGGTAGCGATCCGGATATGGCCGCTATCATTTTTAGTGATATTTTTTACCATATTCTGCAGGACCCCGCTGGTGAATCCGTTAAGAAAGGTGGTCAGCGCCACCGAAAGGGCTATAGAAACTACCGCAAGCACCGTACGTCTGCGGTTCCGTTTGATATTTCGCAGTGCCAGATCAAAAATCCAATTCATACTTTGTCCCCCTTCCTATACAAAACGCAGGGCATTGGTTACTTCCAGTTTGCCAGCCCGTTTGGCTGGGGAACGGCTTGCATAGAGGGCTATGAGGATTCCGATAATCACCGCCACCACCATCTGGTCCGGATTCCATTCACCATAGAGGTTTCCCCCTACGGGAAGCCCCATATCAATATTCCCCATCATGGCATCCAGGGGCATACCCCAGAAGATAAAATAGGCGTCCAGCATGATGCCAAAGAGCAGGCCCGCCAGGGAGCCCACCAGGCCGATGAGGCCCCCTTCCAGGAGGAAGAGCCTCCGGATATCCTTCGCAGTAAGGCCAAAGGCCCGAAGCACCCCGATTTCGCGGATACGGCTGTACACACTCATGAGGACCGTGTTGGCAATACCCACTCCGGCGATTATCATCATGATAAAAATGATCATCCCAGCCCCTTTTGATTTGGCCTTAGAGAGCTCCAGAAACTGGCGTCCAATTTCGCCGAAACTTTTTGCAGACAGCTCCGGAAAATTGGCGTTTACCAAGGCGGCCACTTCATCCGAATCCTTCATGGCATCTTTAAGATTGACCCGTTTTTGCATCCGGACAACCAGTTCTGTTCTGAGCCCCTCCAGATCCAAAAAGGGTTCAGCAGCGGCAAAACTGATATAGGCATTCCCATTATTAATGGTAGGATCCGGTGTATCCAGCAGGGCTGCCACAAGAAAATCCTGGGCGTTCTGCGCATCGTAACGGGTACGGGCAGACAGGGTTACCCAGGAACCAATCTGAAGCCCCAGTTCAGAGGCAAGTTTTTTGCCCAGCATGATTGCAGGTCCCTCGGTCTGGGCTGCCAAAGAATCGCCGGTCCGATAGTTTGCGAGAGAAAACACCTGGTCATCATCTTGAGGATTTATAGCAATAATCTGAACCGGCAGAGCATCCTGCCCATTGGAAAGCTGACCCACAAAACGGAGCCGTTCGGAAACCGCCAGCACCCGTTTATCCTGCATAAGAAAGGCCTTGACCGCGGCTACATCGGGAATACCGTAATCTAAGGGCATACTTTGGGCTTCCTCGTCATAGGCACGGGTCGTTATTTTTACCGACGAATCGGAAAGTTCCATCATATTTTCAAGGCCCATTCGGTCCATACCTTTCAGGATTGAATCCATACCGATATAGAGTCCGAGACCAAAGGTCATGGTGATAACCGTGAGGGCGGTCCGTTTGCCGTGGCGCCATACATTACGCCATGCAATGGTAGCAAGGGTGGTCCAGGCGGTGCGTTCTTTCCGCTTTTTCATATTATTCCCCTTTTTTTTCATCACTATGAATAATCCCGTCCCGTATATTGATGACCCTTCGGGCGTTTCTTTGAACGAGGGCGTCGTGGGTGGAAAAAATAAAGGTGGCCTTGAGGGTTTTATTGATATTCCGCATAAGCTCCACAATTTCCTCGGCCATATGGGAATCCAGGTTGGCGGTAGGTTCATCGGCAAGCACAATGTAGGGGTCCTTTACCAGGGCCCGGGCTATGGCAACCCGCTGTTCCTGGCCGCCAGAGAGCTCCCGGGGAAACCGATCACCCAGTCCAGCAAGCCCAACGGCAGCGAGGACGTCCTCTGCCTTCTGCCGAATTTCCGGCTTAGAGAGCCGCAGCTCAATAACCAGGGGCAGCTCCACGTTTTCCCGGACCGTCAGTACCGGAATAAGGTTGTAGGATTGGAAAATAAACGAAATATGCTGTTTCCGATAGGCTGACCGTTCATCCTCGCTCATCGCCCCCAGGGGACTGCCATTATAACGAACCACTCCCGTAGTCGGCGTATCAAGACACCCGATAATATTAAGAAGGGTTGTCTTGCCGGACCCTGAGGGCCCCACAATGGCGGTAAATTCGCCCTTTTCAATAGAAAGGCTCACCCCATCGATGGCATGCACTTCCGATTCTCCCTTTTTATAAATTTTTGTAATACCTTCCAGTTCTAGAATTGCCGACATAATAGCCTCCTTGTGCTACGACCTATTTTTAAGGGCCATGATAAGCTGCTCCATTTCATCAAGATAGGCTTGCAGAGCCGCTTCTCCCGCTTTCGTTAATGCCACATCGGTAAAGGGTTTGTTATCCACAAAGGATTTTTCGATCCGTACAAAGCCCGCATCTTCAAGATTTTTTAGTTGTATTGATAGATTTCCCGCGGTAAAGCCAAGCTGGTCCCGCAGTTCCGTAAAGGCCGCCCTGAGGTTATCTGCAGAGGCGAGGTAGGTCAGGATCATAAGCCTGGACCGCTCGTGGATAACCTTGTCCAGCCGTGGGCCCTGGCCCGGTTTACTCATGGGAGGCCTTCCTGTCCTTGTGACCTTCCCAAAGTCCGAGGAGGCCGAATACAAAAAACCTAGGCTGGGGCTCAGGGCAAGCACCGCAAAGGGATAGGCCTGAACAAAGAAAAAGGAAAGACCGGCGCTCACGATGAGCCAATAACCCACCACAAGATAGGAGCGGCTTTTTATATATTCGCCCAACTGGTTCCAAATAATACCAACCATCAGAACCACAACAGAAATGACAAGCATAGCAAGCCCGGTTTGTATTAGGTAGAGCGATACAAGCAGCGCACCAATGGCAGCTCCGATATAGACGTGCCTGAGGGGTAAGATAAAGAATTCCCGCATAAGAGAGAAAACCCCTGTAGGGCCAGAGAGTTCCCTGCTTGCCCTCGTAAGGCTGACGAGCTTAATAACACCGCCGCTCACGGTGGCAAAAGCAAAAAAGGCCCAGAGGAGGTAACGCACCACAGATGGGATACGGTCATAAGCGCCGTAATACACAATAAAGCCCTGGAATAAGCCAAAGACAAAAAGCATGGCTCCTCCATAATAGGCGCTCATGAGACCAAAGTATTTTGGCAGCAGTATCTGCCTGATAACATGGTCATGCCGATGGAGGGCAGTCTTTATTGCCCGGATGTCCTTAAGAATATGTTCCAGATCCGGCATCTCATTTATATCCATAATAACGACTCCTTATACGGCGAAATGAGCCACTTTCAAAAGTTTGCTGCTTTTGAAAACGCCTCAATCACTTTCATAAACTAGTTTATATTATAAACTATAATACGTCAAGAAGGGAAAAATAGTGGTGAAGGATATAAATACCCGTTTACGGCCTCCTGTGTATGTATCTGAGCGTTATTTATTGCCTGTAGAAGAGAAACAAGCTGCACCAAAACAGCGCTGTTTATGCCGGTCATTCTTGAAAATCTACTTGCTCAATAAGCTGCCTAATGTCTTGGGACATACCATGTCTGTTTACTTACCATAATTGGACACCAGCTAATATCAATACAGGCAATTCTATGCTATAATGATAAAAACCATATTAAAAAAATCACTAATTATGGAGAACAGAAAATGCCCAAAACCAAAGAAAACAACAACATCGAACCCCTCGAAAAACAACTCTGGAAAGCCGCCGACAAGCTCCGCAAAAATATTGACGCCGCCGAATACAAGCATGTCGTGCTGGGCTTAATATTCCTGAAATACATCTCCGACGCTTTTGAGGAACTCCACGCGAAACTCAAAAGCGGCCAGGGCGAATATGCCGGCGCTGACCCGGAAGATAAGGACGAGTACAAAGCCGAAAATGTTTTTTTTGTCCCCGAAAAAGCCCGCTGGTCATACCTGCAGTCGAGGGCAAAACAGCCCACCATTGGCAAAGAAATAGACGAGGCGATGGACGCCATCGAAAAGGAAAACCCCTCCCTCAAAGATGTGCTGCCCAAAGTCTATGCCCGCGGGAACCTGGACCCCACCAGCCTGGGGGGCCTCATTGACCTTATATCCAACATCGCCCTGGGCGAAGCCAAAGCCCGCAGCGCCGACATTTTAGGCCATGTGTTTGAGTACTTCCTCGGCGAGTTCGCCCTGGCGGAAGGCAAAAAAGGCGGACAATTCTATACCCCGCGCTGTGTGGTTGAGCTCCTCGTCGAAATGCTCGAACCTTATAAAGGCCGCGTCTTTGACCCTTGCTGTGGCTCGGGCGGTATGTTCGTGCAGTCCGAAAAATTTGTGCAAAGCCATCAGGGCAAAATCAACGACATTTCCATTTACGGCCAGGAAAGCAACCAGACCACCTGGCGACTGTGCAAAATGAACCTGGCCATCCGCGGTATTGATAGCTCGCAGGTCAAGTGGAACAGCGAAGGCTCGTTCCTCAACGATGCCCACAAGGACCTGAAAGCCGATTTTGTCATTGCCAACCCGCCGTTTAACGACAGTGATTGGGGCGGTGACCTGCTCCGCACCGACGGCCGCTGGAAATACGGCGCCCCTCCCGCGGGCAACGCCAACTACGCCTGGATCCAGCACTTTATCTATCACTTAAGCCCCTCCGGTATCGCGGGCTTTGTGCTGGCCAAAGGCTCGCTTACCTCCAAAACATCCGGCGAAGGTGAAATCCGCAAAGCTCTTATCGAAGCGCGGCTTGTGGATTGTATTGTGAACCTGCCCGCCAAACTCTTTTTGAACACCCAAATCCCCGCATGCCTCTGGTTTTTGTCCCGTAATAAGGCTAACGGCGGCTACCGCAACCGCACCGATGAAATCCTTTTCATCGACGCCCGCAACATGGGCCAACTCATTAACCGCCGAACCCGCGTACTCACCACCGAGGATATCCAAAAAATCGCCCGCACCTATCACGAATGGCGAAACCCCAACGGAAAATACGAGGACATCAAAGGCTTTTGCAATTCCGCCTCCATTGAACGGGTGCGCGAACTCGACTATGTGCTCACTCCCGGCCGCTATGTGGGCCTGCCCGACGAAGAAGACGACTTCGACTTCAACGAGCGATTTACACAACTCAAAAAAGAGTTCGAGGCGCAACTGGAAGAAGAACAACGACTGAATCAGGCGATCATTGAAAATCTGAAAAGGCTGAAACTAGAATGAGCACCGACCTTGTTAAAATAGATGATATCCAAAAACGGATTTATTCTATACGGAATGTTCAAGTGATGTTGGATGAGGATCTATCTGTTTTATATGGTGTGGAAACCAGGGTGCTGAATCAGGCTGTAAAAAGAAACATCGAACGCTTTCCACCCGAATTTATGTTTCAACTGACCAAAGAGGATATGGAAAACTTGAGATCACAGTTTGTGACCTCAAGTTGGGGTGGAAGACGATACCTTCCTTTTGCCTTTACAGAACAAGGTGTAGCTATGTTATCGGCTGTTTTAAGGAGTGAAACAGCCATTCAAGTTAGCATTCAAATTATGAATGCATTTGTTGCTATGCGGCGTTTTCTGCAAACAAACGCACAAATATTTCAACGCCTCGACAGCCTGGAATTAAAGCAGATTGAAACAGACCAAAAGGTGGATACCATTTTAAACGCTATTGAACAAAAAACAGTAATCCCCAAACAAGGTATTTTTTATGATGGACAGATTTTTGATGCATGGAATTTTATAAGCAATCTCATTAGATCTGCTAAAAAATCAATCATTTTGATCGATAATTATATCGATGATACGGTGCTCTCTCTTTTTGCCAAGCGAAGCAAAGGAGTTACGGTTACACTATTGACCAAAAATCCAAGCCAGCAACTCAAAACAGATGTACAAAAATTCAACGCCCAATATGAACCCATTATACTCAAAGATTTTTCTGCGGCACATGATCGGTTTTTAATTATTGATGAAACCGATCTGTACCATATCGGCGCTTCGCTCAAAGACTTGGGGAAAAAATGGTTTGCCTTCTCGAAAATGGACATGCAGGTCGTGGCGATCCTGGAAAACCTCAACAAGGTAAAACTGGGAGATAGCTAATGAATCACGAACAACCCGCGCCGCCCCTTGTTGACATTGACAACAAGGTATTTACGAATTATATTATTCTTAATAAGACTCGCCACGGGATATCTTCGGATACCGCACCAGGGCGGGTTGTTTTTTATACCCTGGGCCATGGGGGCATCATGGCTGAAAAAATCTCCTTTTCAAAGCCAAGCCGTTCACCACAGCAACAAGTGGCTCTCATAGAAAGCCGTGGTGTACAAGTCTATGATCGGGAAGAAGCCGAACATTTCCTGCGCTACCATAACTACTATCAAATCAGCGGTTATGTTTATTATTTCGAAGTAAAAGGCCCATCGAGAACCCATCGGTTAGCCCAGCCGATTTCATTCAGCGATTTAATATCTCTTGTTTGCTTTGACCAGGAGCTTCGATTCATCTTTTTTAAGTTGACTACCGAAATAGAAATAGCCCTGCGCTGTTCTGTGGCTTATAGACTCTCCCAGGCCTATGGACCGTTTTGTTTTGAAAATCCAGACATTTTTCGTTATCCTGAACAAGCCCAACCATTCAAGGAAATACTTTTAAAAGCCCTCGCGGCTCATGACAAAGAACCCTTTGTTGCGCATTTTACCCGAACTTACCAGGAACCCATTCCCCCCGCCTGGGTTATGGTAGAACTGATTACCCTAGGAAACATTTCCTGGCTTTATAGTCAACTGCGAACGGATCTTCAAAAAACCATTGCGAAAGACTTTTCGGTTGACCATATGATTCTCGTCTCCTGGCTCAAAGCCCTCACCGAATTACGGAACACCTGCGCCCATCACATGCGGCTCTGGAATAAAGTCTTTGTGAACTATCCGAAAATCCGTAAAGCAGACGAATCCTTCCCTATTATACCGGACCAGAAAAACCGCCTGGGAAGTTTCCTTCCCATGATATTTCACCTAATGCGTATTTTGCATAAAAACCAGGTCTGCCAAACGGACTTACTCCAATTTCTGCGTTCACAACCCTTAATAAAACCCAAAGATATGGGCCTCTCCAAATGGCCTTGAAAGAGGATCGACCATGAATGCTTATGTAAAGTTATGGAAAAGTTTTAAAGGGGGAAGTCTCCCCCTCGCGCAAGCCTCCTCGGTCGCCAGGCTCCCTGCGGGGTCTTGCGCTACCCCCTCTGCGGGGGACACCCCCGCAACGCCCCCGTTCCGCTTATTTCTGGGGGTGCGGCCATGAAGGGATGGAGGGAGTATAGGCTTGAGCAGTTTGCAATTTTGGTGAAAGATATCTACAAGCCAAACGGAAAAGACGAACAAAAATATATTGGACTAGAACATATTGAACAAGAAACATTACGTTTAAATTCAGTAGGGAATTCAACTGATGTCATTAGCAATAAATTTCTATTTCAAGCAAATGATATTCTGTTTGGAAAACTTCGTCCTTATTTTCGAAAGGTAATTAAACCTAAATTTTCAGGTATTTGCTCAACAGACATATGGGTTTTTAGGGCTAAAGAAGGGTTTTCACAAGATTTCTTATTTTACTTCTTAGCGAACTGGGATTTTGTAAATACAGCAAGTAGTGGTGAAGGTGGTACAAGAATGCCTCGTGCTGATTGGAAGTTTCTTAGCAAAACCAAATGGTTACTCCCCCCACTCCCCGAACAAAAGGCCATCGCCGCCGTGCTCTCCAGCCTCGACGACAAAATAGACCTCTTGCACCGCCAAAACAAAACCCTCGAAGCCATGGCCGAGACGCTGTTTCGGCAGTGGTTCGTGGAACCCTGCAAAAACGGCTTGCCGGAGGGGTGGGAGGAGAAAAGCTTGGAAGAATGTGTAAACATAGGTATTGGGCGTACTCCTCCAAGGCAAGAATATCAATGGTTTACTGAAGATCCCAAAGGTATTAAATGGATATCAATAAAAGATTTAGGCAATAATGGTGTTTATATATTTGATACAGATGAAAATTTAACACATGAAGCAGTAGAAAAATTCAATATTCCTATCATACCCAAAGATACAGTTGTTCTCAGTTTCAAAATGACTATTGGACGAGTTGGAATAACAAGCGAAGACATGGTTTCAAACGAAGCAATTGCGCATTTTAAATTTAATCAAAAAACACCTTTTTCATTAGAATATCTGTATTTATTCCTAAAGCTTTATCAATACGATACATTGGGAAGTACTTCATCAATAGTAACAGCAATTAATTCTAATATGATTAAACAAATCACAATACTGATACCAGAAAACACAATAATGGATCGCTTCAATCATTTTGTAGCACCATTATTTAAAAAAATACGAGAAAATCAAATTCAAATCTACACCCTAGAAAAACTCCGCGACCTGTTGTTGCCCAAACTAATGAGCGGTGAGGTGAGAGTGGAATATAATGGAGATTAAAAATGAGTAAAGAGCATCTTGGAAGCAAAAGAGATGTATTGGAATTCCTCTGGAAATGGGCAGAAGAAAAAGGAAATTGGGCAAAATTACTCCTTCACGAAGTATCACAAACCACAGAGCCGTTGCCTCTTGAGAAGCGAAATACAGTTTATCGACATTTTCGCAAAAGCATAGGTCTTCCTGATGAGGTTGAAGAGATAGAAATACCAAAACCTAATGTCGCATTTACAGGTAAATCAATCCAGCTTAAAAAACTTGGTAATATACAGGGTCTTAACCGGTTATCATCAAAATCTGTAATCGAATTCTCGCCTAACCTCACAGTGATATATGGTGAAAACGGAACCGGCAAATCAGGTTTTTGCAGAATTCTGAAAGATATCGGTTATAGTTACGAATCGGAAACAAAAATTCTTCCCAATATTTATTCTAAAGAGAACCCTAAAATTTCCGCTGAAATAGAATACACCTGTGATGGAACAACTCAATCATATTCTTGGGAACCCGGGAAGAAACAGGAGGACTTAAAAAATATTTCCGTGTATAACAGCTCTTGCGTGGCGATTTCGTTATCAGCAAACAGAAATCTTATTGTAACGCCTCTTGGTTTCTCACTTTTTGATCGTGTTTCTCGTGAACTGGATGCTCTGGCCAATTTATTAAGTAAAGAAAAAGAATCTTTAATAACTACCTACGAGTGGTTTGGCTTATTCCACGAGGGAACAGAATACTTTGATATAATTCAAAAATTCGAGAAATTATCAAACGAAGATATCGAAAAATTATCTGATTTTACTCTGGAAGATGAAACAAAACTCGCAGGACTTGAAAAAGCATATTCCAACACGAATAAAGAACTTATTAAAAAAGAAATCAACGATTTATATATCCAAAATCATGAACTTGAAGAAATAAAAGATTCTATAGAGAAAGCGAAAACAATTTTTGGTGTTGACCAATGGCGGGAACTCGGGAAAATCGCCAATAAAATAAAAACTCTTGAAGAAAAAGGATATGGAAGTCTTGAGGAATTAGCCAAAGAAAAAGGGATCGAATTATATGGGAAAACAGAATTCGAATCTTTTATAAGAGCAGCGGATAAATATATATCTACTCTCTCAGATCCTAATTATCCTGATTTAGAAAACGCAAAGTGTATTTATTGTAATCAGCCTTTAAGTGATTATAGCAGCATTGAATTGATTCGAAGATATAAAGAGATTCTAAGAGACACAACCAGACAAGAACTTGAAACGCAAAAGCAATTATTCGAAAATTTAAAAGGGGAATTTAATAAGATACCTCAAAACTTACAATTACACCACCCATCGTATGGAATGGATGATAATCAGCGCCCCATTCAGCCTGAATTTATTAAAACCTATAATGAAGTCCTTGTAAAATTGAATCGCGCTTCTGAAAAGAAAGACTTTGGCACTGTTGATTTTTCTGTTGATTACGAAACTATAATCAATTCATTACAGCAAAAGTTAGAAGAAATAAACCAATTGATTGTTGCCAAGGAAAAACTTCTTGCAGACATCGATTCTGAAAGAGTTAGGCTTGCCAAAGAGATTAATACACTAAAAGACAAAAAATTATTTGCTCAAAACAAAAAGACTGTTTTACAAGTCATAAATAATTATTCATTGAAAAAGAAATTAACCCAAAATGAAGGGGCTTTTAATACAAAATCTATCAGCGACCTAACAACTAAAGCGAGAAAGGAACTGATCGAGAATTCTTTTTCACAAACTTTTAAGGAAGAGTTAAAGAATCTCAGAAAGGACCATATTCAGGTAGATATTGATTTTGGTACAAAAAAAGGAGCTAATAACATTCAGCAACGCTTGCAAGAGCGTTATGAACTATCAGCCATACTAAGTGAAGGAGAACAAAAAGCAATCTCACTTGCTGAGTTTTTTACGGAATTAAGCATAGACGGTGGTAAATCTACCGTTGTATTTGACGACCCTGTAAATAGTTTGGATCACCATATCATTGAGGAAACCGCTAAGAGACTGCTAACTCTATCAAAAGAACGCCAAACCGTCATATTTACGCATAGTATTCTTTTGTTTAACTCTTTATTAGCTCAGGTAAAATTGCCGTATAACAAAGATATTCAATCCAGGTTTTACCACACAAAAAATCAGTACGAATTATGTGGTGTTATTACTGACGCTGATGAAGAAATCAATAGCCCCAAATCATACATATCAAGACTAAATGAACTAATTAATAACTCTCCAAAAAATAGACCTGAAGAAGAAGTAGCCGCAGAGGGATACGGGTATTTGAGAAGCGCCATCGAGTTAACTGTTGAGCATGAAATATTTCAGGGTACAGTTAAGAGATATCAAAAAAATATCGCTCTCACAAATTTGGCCAGGGTTTCCGGTGAAGCGATTGACAAATGCAAAACAACCCTCAACGATATCTTTGAAAAATGCTGTGGTTACATTAACGCCCACAGTAATCCTACCGAAGTCGCAAGTACCCCTACTATGAAACAGCTTAGAACCGATTTTGAGACCTATCAAACTATAAGGAAGGATTTTATAAAATGACCACTAAAAACAGCGAATCGGTCATAAAACAATAATTTCTCTGGTATAATCACAAAACATTTTCGCTACATCGAAAAAATATTGCCATTATCTATTGAAATTTCGATATACCGGAAATATAATTAAACCATGATTCCCCGCGAACTGTATCTGAAAAAGGTGCGCCCCTTTATGAATACCCCGGTGGTCAAGGTGTTTACCGGGATCCGCCGTTGCGGGAAATCCGTACTTTTACAACTGGTCCAAGCGGAGCTTATCCGCCAGGGCGTCGATCCGAATCGCATCCTCGCCCTGAACTTTGAATCCGCCGCCGATAACCGAATCCGCAGTACCGCGTCGGTCCTCGAGGCAGTCCATGAGCGGCGACAACTCTGCGGTCCGGGGCGGCTTTATCTTTTTTTTGACGAAATCC
>JAAYUZ010000052.1 GCA_012517385.1 Treponema sp.
GCTGGAAGGAGCTTGCAGGATGCAAGCGACTGGAAGCCGAATCCCCTATTCTCCATCAATGAAAGAGCCGCCTTTTGGCGGCTCTTTACATTTCCAGCAAATTGGGGATTCGAAACGGAGCCTGCGCCGAGCGAAAGCGAGGAGGAGCGGACAGGATGTCCGCGGCAGCAGGCGGAGACGGACCTTATCCAAGCTTCGCCAGTTCAACGGCGAGTTCGGCTCCCAGGCGGGCATTGTTGTAGACAAGCTGGATATTGGACTCCAGGGAATCGCCGCCGGTAAGCTCCTTTACCTTTGCCAGAAGATAGGGTGTAGTATCCTTACCCTTCACCCCTTCAGCTTCTGCCTGTTTCAGAGCTTCTTCGATTGCTGTATTGATGGTGGCGCTGTCCATTTCATATTGGGCCGGGATAGGATTGGCAACCACGAGTCCGCCGTTTAGCCCCAGATCCCATTTTATTTTCATTGCCTGAGCGAGTTCGGCCGCAGAATCTACCCGATAATTTACGGAGAAACCGGACTTGCTTGTATAAAATGCGGGCATTTCATTGGTCTTGAAGCCCACCACTGGGACTCCAAAGGTTTCGAGGTATTCCAGAGTAAGGCCGATATCAAGGATGGATTTTGCTCCCGCGCAGATCACCGCCACATTGGTGTGGGCCAGTTCCTGCAGGTCTGCAGAAATATCAAAACTTGTCTGGGCACCCCGATGAACCCCTCCGATACCGCCGGTTGCAAAGACCCTTATTCCCGCCATTGCAGCAAGAATCATCGTTGCGGCCACCGTCGTAGCCCCATCAAGTCCCTTGGCAAGTATAAAGGGCAGGTCCCGCCGGGAACATTTAATGACATCATGGGATTTCCCCAGATATTCAATTTCATCAGGACTTAAGCCAACCTTCATCCGCCCCTTAAGGATGGCAATAGTGGCGGGAACCGCCCCATGATCACGAATGATTTTTTCTACATTCCGGGCGGTTTCCACATTCCGGGGATAGGGCATCCCATGGGAAATAATCGTCGATTCGAGGGCGACCACGGCTTTACCTGCCTTAAGAGCAGCTGCAACTTCCGGATTGATATCAAGATATCCTTGTACCATATGTTAATACTCCTTTACCAATGTATTTACCAATTCCAAGGACATGGCGGGGTTGATGGTATCCTGGTGGGACAGGGCAATCGAGGCCGCAGCCATGGCCATTAAGGTGCTTATTTCATCATTTTTTCCCTGGCAGTAGGCCAGCGCCAGGGCCGCCATAAAGGCATCTCCGGCACCGGTCGCACTGAAGACCTTTACCGGCTTCGCTTTAAAGATTTGCTGGATATGCTCGGTGCTGACAAACACGCCGGAGGAACCCAGGCTAATGAACACCCGCTTGACCCCCGCTTTATGCAGCACTGCGGCAGCCAGCGGCAGGTCCTCATCAACCTGAATGGGTATGCCGCTTAATATTTCTGCTTCTACCCTGTTCGGTTTGATGGTGTGGAAGCGTCCGATCAGGGGTTTTACTTTTTCTGCCTTGGCGCAGGAAACCGGATCGAGAAAAAAGGTACTATCCTTATTGGTCGTAAGGAGCGTTTCCAGCACTCCATAGGGCAGGTTTGCATCACAGACTACCAGCTGGGCATGTGCTATAAGAGACTGCTTGGATTTAATAAACTCGGCGGTCATCCGTTCAATCGAATCCATGTGGGATATTGCCACCGCCATATCATTCCTTTCATCCATAATCGAAAGATAGGTTGATGTGGCTTCACCCTTTATGAGGAGGGACTCGGACATATCGAGACCAATCGCTCGGGCTTCTTCGAGAATACGTTGTCCGTAGGGATCGTCCCCCACCACACTGATAAACCTGGTGTGCATTCCCAGCCTGGTAAGGTTCTCCGCAATGTTTCTGCCCACCCCGCCGAGGGAAATCTTAACGGTCCCGATGTTAGAATCCCCCATGACGAGCTTCTGTCTGGGAAACCCTTGAATATCGATATTGGAGCCTCCTATGACGCATACATAGGGGTCCTCCTTTACCACATAGCCCTTCCCCAGGATGTACCCTTTTTTTATCAGGTTTGTGATATGCACCGCCGCCGATGACCGGGTAATCCCCAGCCGGTCCGCCAGTTCCTGCTGGGAAATCATGGGATTTTTCTTAAGAATATGCAGGATTTCTTCTTCCCTCTGGGTCATACTCCACCTTTCTGCTTATTAGTAATAAGCACATGTTTAATATATAAACATATATAAGACATGTCAAGCGAATAGAGCGTGGCAGATAGGGAAAAATTAGCGGAACTGGTTACTCCGTTCCAGTTTCCACAAAATCATAAATGTCGAATAATGTGCAAAGACATCTGTTTCATGATTTATGACCTTAATCATACCTAGTTTTCGCTGGAGCAACATTGATTTTACAATGCAACCGTATGAATAAGGTACCGATTGGGATGCGGCATACTCTTTGGCGGCTTTCTTTGCCGTAAACACAGCCCCATTAAATTCCCGAAATATCCCGTCTCCAAAATAGCTTTCATACAGGTCTTCTTCCAATACATACCATATCCGGGCGGTACCACCCGATTTTCCTATCCATAACGCTGTACGGGGAAATAATAAAGCAAAATAATATCTATGCTTTGGGAAAACCCGCTCCCAGGCTATGCTCGTTTTTTTCGGGAGCGGTGGGAGTGGCGGGAGCGGTGGCAATCCTTGCGGGGGACCATCCTGGAGATGGTCAAATTTAAAGGTCCAGAATATCTGTTGATGCAGGTGATCCCAACCTCTTGAATTAACCGGATAGTATTTCCATTTTGGGCGCCTGGCGTTAAGGATTAGGCGAAACATCCCAAGAACGCCTTCGTTTACGCAAGCAACCAGCACATCATCATTCTGATACCAATCGTATTGTATTTCATCCATAATTGCACCGCTATTAATATAATAGCTGGTTGCTCTGATTTTTATCAAAAAATATTAATGATTTTTTATCCCAGAACGGGAACCTTGGAGATATTGATTTTCTGTTTCCACTTAGACGCTGGTCTTTTCTGGAAAATGTAAAGGACTCCTTTATACTAATAGCAAGACACTTTCAAAAGGAGCTGTATCAAGGAATATCTGGTTTCCTTAGATGGAATTAATACGGATCTCGAATCAGGCCTGGATATTTCTCTCCGTTATCCACCAAAGAAAGCTCCTACCCTTAATGCAGGTGATGAAGCACCCCTCTTCTTCCCCTATCTCAGGGGTAAAAGCCTGATTGTAGATATACAAACGAACAGTTCCGAATCTTTTGATGAAAGCAATCAGATGGCTGCAGCCATTGTTTCGGGTTTTAAATACCGCCTTTTAATTGATACTTCTGTGCTTTCTTCACCGACGATGGCAACGATCTATGAGACCGATACGGTGAATAGTATAGAGGCTACACTCATAACCTACAAGGGCTTTTTTATTGTAGAAGTTTCCATGGCTTACCTTTTAAGTGGTAAGGCCCTCCAGCTCGTGGTGGAATAGGTTCCTACGCAAGCAGGGCCCTATCCCCCGCAAAGTCCTGTTTTCTGATTTGTCGGAACCGGTGAACCAGGGCATCTACGGTAAGGTTTGATTTTTCTGCCCCGGATACATCCATGATGATTTCGCCCTTATCCATCATGATGAGCCGGTTGCCAAGGTTGATGGCCCGGGCCATGTCATGGGTTACCATGAGGACCGATAGCCCGTATTCCCGGGCAAAATGCTGGGTAAGTTCCAGTACCTTTTCTGCATTAGCCGGGTCCAGGGCAGCGGTGTGCTCATCCAGGAGCAGGATCTTTGGCCGGGCAATCACTGCCATAAGCAGGGTCAGGGCCTGCCGCTGTCCGCCGGAAAGACGGTTCACATTTTCCTTCATCCGGTTTTCCAATCCGATTCCAAGCTCCGCAAGCCGGTCCCGAAACTCAGCCTTTCTGGACCGGGTCATGGCTATACGGAGGGGTTTTGGGCCCTTTCGGGCCGCCACAGCCAGGTTATCCTCCACGGTCATTTCTGCGGCGGTTCCCGCAAGGGGGTCCTGAAAGACCCGGCCGATTGATCGGGAACGGAGGTATTCCGGTTCGCCGGTACGGTCAACCCCATCGATAAAAAGAGAACCCGAACTGGGTCGAACCGTTCCGGCAATCAGGTTCAAGAGGGTACTCTTGCCGGCCCCATTGGAGCCGATGACGGTGACAAAATCCCCCCGTTCAATCATCAACCTGACCGCATTAAGGGCCTTCCGTTCGTCGGGGGTGTTGGCATTGAATACAACCGTACAGTCCTGCAGGGCAATCATAGGGCTTCCTCCGCTTTCCGCCACAGGGCGGCCTGCTGGGCCCGCTGGTCCTGCAGAGTGCTTTTCCACTGACCGAGAATAAGGGATAGAACGATCATCAATGCGGTGAGAAGCCTGAGATCATTGGGGGTGATTCCGGCGATATACCCATAAAACCGGGCACCAAAGAGAATCGCCTTA
>JAAYUZ010000053.1 GCA_012517385.1 Treponema sp.
TAGGCATATCCGATGCCCCCCTTTACGCCAAGCCGGGCAATGAGGGCCAGGATGTAGTCCTTGGCATAGATCCCCGGGCCAGCTTTCCCGATAAAATTGATCCGCCGGACCCTTGGTTTGGATACCGCCAGGGTCTGGGTGGCCAGCACGTCCCGGATCTGGCTGGTGCCGATTCC
Source organism: Treponema sp. (assembly GCA_012517385.1). Taxonomy (GTDB): domain Bacteria; phylum Spirochaetota; class Spirochaetia; order Treponematales; family Breznakiellaceae; genus Gracilinema. The sequence continues at coordinate 177 of JAAYUZ010000053.1, forward strand.
GAAGGCAACGGCCCCGAGGGCACCATGGGTTGATGTATGGGAATCGCCGCACACAATGGTCATTCCCGGCTGGGTAAGCCCCAGTTCGGGGCCGATCACATGGACAATCCCCTGTTTACCGCTTCCCCAGGAAAAGAAACGTATCCCCTCGGCGGAGGTGTTTTCTTCCAGAGCCTTGAGCATGGCCTCCGCCAGGTCATCCTGCAGGGGCCGCCCGATAGTATCGGTGGGCACGATATGGTCCACCGTAGCCACGGTCCGTTCCGGGTGTTTTACCTTAAATCCCCGTTCCCGGATCATGGCGAAGGCCTGGGGGGAGGTAACCTCATGGATAAGATGGAGGCCGATAAAGAGCTGGTCCTCCCCGGAAGGGAGGGTAGCAACCCTATGGGTCTCCCATACCTTGTCGAGCAATGTCTTTCCCATCAATCTACTCCTTGTATCTGACCCGACTTGCTCATACCTCATCGGGCAGGCTCCTCGTGGCTCCCACATCGGCACTCTGTACAAAGTGGGCATAGACCCGGAGAGCCTGGCTAATCTGCCGATTCCGGTTCCGGGGCTTCCAGGCCCTGGAACCCCGAGCTAGTTCTTCCTGTCTGCGCTGTTCCAGTTCGGCATCGGAAAGTAACAGGTTGATGGACCGATCCTGGATTGAGATGGCGATGGTGTCTCCATTACGGACCAGGGCCAGTTCTCCTCCGGCGGCTGCCTCGGGGCTTATGTGGCCGATGGAAAGTCCGCTGGTTCCTCCGGAGAACCGGCCATCGGTGATGAGGGCACAGGCTTTGCCCAGGCCCCGGCTTTTTAAGTAGCTTGTGGGATAGAGCATTTCCTGCATGCCGGGCCCGCCTTTCGGCCCCTCATAGCGGATCACCACCACCATTCCCGGTTTAACCTGGCCTGATAAAATACCATCTACGGCTTCTTCCTGGCTTTCGAACACTATGGCGGGGCCGCTGAAGCTGAAAAGGCTTTCATCGACCCCGGCGGTTTTGACGATGGCCCCCTTACGGGCTATGTTGCCAAAGAGAACCGCGAGCCCTCCGTCTTTGTAATAGGCATGGGCCGTGTCCCGAATACAACCACTCGTCCGGTCCAGATCTAAGGCTTTGTAGCGATTCTGCTGGCTGGCGAGGATCAGATTGAACCGGCCCCCCGGGGCGGCCCGGTAAAAGGTTTCCGGATCTCCGAGGAAGTCATCTCCCCGAAGGGGCTTATCCTGAACTGACTCCGGGTTTGCGCCCTGCTGAGCCTGGTCTCTTGGCAGGAGGCGGAAACGGTCCAGGGCCTCCCTCAGGCTGTGATAGTCGACCCGGGCGGTACTGGTATCCAGCAGTCCTGTCTGGTCCAATTCGTCCAGGATGCCCATGATACCCCCCGCACGGTGCACATCTTCGATATGGTAGGATGAGCTTGGAGCTACCTTGCAGATACAGGGTACCCGGCGTGAAAGGGCATCGATATCTTTAAGGGTAAAATCAACCTGGGCTTCCCGGGCTATGGCCAGGAGATGCAGGACCGTGTTGGTGCTGCCCCCCATGGCAATATCCAGGGCCATGGCATTCATAAAGGCCGCCCTGGTGGCTATGCCCCGGGGCAGGAGCCGGGGATTCCCCGTCCTGTAGTACTCATCGGCCATATCGCAGATCCGATGGGCCGCCGCGGTAAACAGTTTTTTCCGGTCTCCGTGGGTGGCCAGAACCGTACCGTTCCCCACCAGGGCAAGCCCCAGAGCTTCGGTCAGACAGTTCATCGAGTTGGCGGTAAACATGCCGGAACAGCTTCCGCAGGTAGGGCAGGCCGACTCTTCGACCCGGGCGAGCTCTGCGTCGGACACCCCCTCATCGGCTCCCATGACCATGGCATCCACCAGATCCAGGGACCGTTCATCAACCCTGCCTGCCTCCATGGGACCGCCGGATACAAAGATGGTGGGTATATTGAGCCGCATGGCTGCCATGAGCATGCCCGGCGTGATTTTGTCACAGTTGGAAATGCAGATGAGGGCGTCGGCCCGGTGGGCATTGACCATGTATTCCACACTGTCTGCGATGAGGTCCCGGGATGGCAGGCTGTAGAGCATCCCCTCGTGTCCCATGGCGATTCCGTCGTCGATGGCGATGGTATTAAATTCGGCGGCAAAAAAGCCCCGGCTTTCGATGATGGCCTTTAGTTCCTGTCCAATACCATGCAGGTGCGCATGGCCGGGGACAAACTGGGTAAAACTGTTGGCTATGGCGATAATCGGCTTGCCGAACTGCGAGCCCTTCATTCCGTTAGCCCGCCACAGCGCACGGGCTCCCGCCATCTTTCTTCCCTGGGTACTGGTCTGGGATCGTAATGCTGGCATAGGACCTCCTGCGGTCGTAATAAAAACCTTGGTTATATATTATTAAAATTATAATATAAAATACAAGAGTAATTATTAAAATTTTGCATTAAAAATTAAGGAAATGCAGTATGATTGAAAATATTAATAATTAATTAAGTGTAAAAGCCTTCAAGCGAAGCTGCTATTCGTTCCAGTGCTTGTTCAGCGGCATCCCATTCATCCTCAGAGACATATTCCTTTAATTTTGTGATCCATTCATGAGCAATGACTTCTATTTCTTTTTTAGCCGCCAGTCCTCGTGGTGTTAATTGAAGTTCTACCTTTCGGTTATCCTTTGCTGACAGTTCTCTCCGTATATATTGCAATTTTTCAAGACCTCTAACTGCCCGAGAAACATTAGCTTTGTCGACAACAAGCCGTTGTGCCAATTCGTCCTGAGAGATTATTTCGTCAGGCTCTATGGCCATTAAATAGGCTTGCTGCCCAGGTCCGAGGCTTAAATGTTTCAGACGGTATGAAAAATACATAAAAGCTTTTCGATTGATGATCGATATAGCCCGTCCAAATCTGTCTTGAGCCTTGTTCATGGGTTGTTGTTTCCTAGAATTGCAGTGTGATCTAATAAGAATTGGCTTAAACTACAAGGTATATACCCCATAATTTTTGAAAAACTATCAGTGGTTATATCTCCTTTTCCCAATCTAACTATTGTGTACAGTGCAAGCATTACTGTTGACATCCCAAAGCTACGACCCTTTGAAAGGTGATATCTCAGAAAACGAATGGGATTCGGGTTTACATATTCTATAGCTTTCCCAAGTGTGTTGCTTAGTAACTCAGCAACTTCTTGGTATGAATAGCTTTGTTCGCCTGTTATAGTATATGCTTTACCAAGATGTTCCCTGTCAATGAACATACGAGCGCAGAATTTACCGATGTCCCGCACATCAATAAAATTTGTCCGTCCTTTCCCTGCTGGAATAAAAAGTCGGTTCTCATCTTTTATTTCATTAAGATGGGTTGTGGTTAAATTCTGCATAAAAAAGCTTGGTCTTACGATGGTAAATGGCAGTTCAAGCTTGTATAAATAATTTTCTATTACATGATGGGGTACTATTGGGTTGTTCTCTGCTCCCTGCACCGATAGAAAAACTATTTGCTTTATTTGTCGTTCCTTAAGATGTGTTAAAAAAGGCAGCATATCTCGTTTTATATTGGAAATATGTGGAGGTCTCATAAGAAAAATCCGCTCTGTGCCAGCAAGGGCTGTTTCCCAGCTAGATGCATCGTAAAATGAAAAATAACGATATTCTAAATTGTTTGTATTATCTATTGGTTCGATGGCTCTCGTAGCAGCGATTACATGCTCTCCCTGTTTAATAAGTTGTTTAACTGTTTCTTTTCCCACATTCCCAGTTGCTCCGGTTACAAAAATAGCTTTGTTCATACGTCTCCTTTATGGTTGCGTACGCAACTATATGCTAAAATGATAACTATAGTCAAGCTGAGTTTTTTCAAAGGTCTGTCACTATTGAAAAAGGCTCACGTCTTACATCAGCGTTCCATAACCCAGACAACATTTTCACCCCAGGTTGCTACGGAACGGGTTCTGAAATGTTTTGCTTCGCCCAGGCTGAGTACGCCCAGGTCCCGGACTGCAGGTATTCCCTGTCCGATAAAGCGGGGGCTGAGATCCAGAATTACTCGATCGGCCAGGTTTTGTTTTAGAAAAGAGGTGATGATCGCCGAGCCCCCTTCTACAAAGAGGCTGCGGATGCCCCGTTCATAGAGGAGGTCAAGCACCGCAGGGATGCTGAGCTTAAGCCGGCTCGGAACTGAGTCTTCATCGATGGCCACTCTGGCGATCTGAACGCCCCGGGCTGCAAGTTTTTGAATCCTTTCTTCGGTGTCCGCCTGGTCTTTTTTTTCTGTCCCGCTGGCTGCCCGCTGCGCAGCCTGAGCCCCAATCACAAGGACCGGTCCTTCGTTGCTGGTGCTGCAGAGACAGGATTCTCCTGGGGTTTGAAAGTGGGCATCCAGGACGATCCTGTGGGGCTGTCTCTGTTCAGGGTTTTGTTCTTCCGGGAGACGGCAGAGGAGCCGTGGATCGTCGGCCAGGACGGTTCCTATACCAACCAGAACCGCTTCACAGTCCCGGCGGAGCAGCTGCTGAACCTGTAAGGATTCGGGGGAGGAAATATATTTAGAATCTCCAGTCCTTGTGGCGATCTGTCCGTCGGCGCTCTGGGCCCAACTCAGCACCACATAGGGTCGTGAAAGATGCGGCAGTGGGATGGGGAGCAGGAGATTGGCGTTTTCGATTGATGTATTCATTCCGGTATCTCAAAGACTCCTTCCAGGATATGTTTGGGCTGGTAGGCATAGGTGCCGATATCCAGGGGACCCGTAACGCCGGAAAGCACAAGAACTGTCTCGATTTCCGATTCAATTCCAGCTACAATGTCCGTATCCATCCGGTCCCCGATGATCACCGTCTCTTCCCGCCGGGCGTTGAGCCGCCGCAGGGCGTGCCGCATGATGAGCGGGTTAGGTTTTCCGACAAAGTAGGCTTTTTTACCCGTGGCCAGTTCGATGGGGGCTACCAGGGCTCCACAGGCGGGGACGATACCGTCTTCGGTGGGGCCGCTCAGGTCCGGATTGGTACCGATGAGCCGGGCTCCCTGGGAAACCAGTTTAACCGCCCGTTCAAGGGCCTCCAGGCTGTAGCCCCGGCCTTCGCCGACCACTACATAATCGGGGTTGATGTTGTTCATGGTAAAGCCCGCATCGTACAGGGCCGCAATAAGGCCCGGTTCGCCGATAACATAGACCGAACCTCCCGGTTTCTGGGCAGAAAGAAAAGTGGCTGTAGCCAGGGCGCTTGTGTAAAAATGTTCCGGTTCTACCGAAATCCCCAGCCGTGCAAGTTTCTGGGAAAGCTCAATGGGGGACCGTTCGCTTGAATTGGTCAGAAAGAGGTATGACTTGTTGTTGCTATTAAGCCACTCCACCAGTTCAGCGGCGCCCTTGAGGAGCCGGTTCCCGTGGTAGATGACCCCATCCATATCAATGATAAAAGCCTTTTTAGATCTGATGACTTCCATATTCTTATGCATGGTTCCAGTATGGTACTGAAAATGGACTCCGTCAATTATAAGGGGCCCCTATTCGGTTTCTGTCAGCCCTACAAGGTGGGCATTATTCTGCTAGTGCAACTTTATTAAAATTAAAGACTCTTTATTATTAGAAAAATATGCAAAAATACTGCAGAAAATTGCATAACCATGCATAAATACTCTTGTCAAAAAAAGCGCAAGTCGATACTATTGGTATCATGGAGGCGGATAGCCGATGGTCATCGTACTTTCTAAAAACATAAGTTCCCACGATAAGGAGCAGCTGCGTTCGTTTTTAAGCGAACGGGGCTTTGCTGTGCGGGAACAGGTGTTTGGAGATGATGATATCCTTGGCGCTACCGGCAAAGGTTCTGTCGATATCCGCGAATTGTCCCTGCTTCCGGGGGTTGAACGGGTGGCGCAAACCTCCAAGCCCTATGAATTGGCTTCCCGGGAAACGAAGAGTGAAGATACCATTGTTACTATCGGGCCGGTAAAGATTGGCGGCAGCCGGATTTCGGTAATCGCCGGGCCCTGTGCCATAGAAAGCCGGGAACAGATTATGGAAACCGCAGCCCTTGTCCGCGAGTCCGGGGCTGTTATGCTCCGCGGCGGTGCCTACAAGCCTCGAACCAGTCCCTATGCCTTTCAGGGGCTTGGTATGAAGGGGCTTGAGTATATGAAGGAAGCGGGGGACGCCTATGGGATGCCCATAGTTACCGAGGTTGTGTCTCCTGAGCTGGCTCAACAGATGATGCCCCTGACGGATATGTTCCAGATTGGCGCCCGGAATATGCAGAATTTTGAACTTTTAAAAAAGGTGGGTTCCCTTGGCAAGCCTGTGCTCTTAAAACGGGGGCCCTCTGCGACCATAGAAGAATGGCTCCTTTCGGCGGAGTATCTGTTAGCCTCCGGGACAAAGGATGTTATTCTCTGTGAACGGGGTATCCGGACCTTCGAAACCTATACCAGGAACACCTTGGATATTTCTGCCATACCGGTAGTTCGTAAACTTTCCCATCTGCCGGTAATTGTGGACCCCAGCCATGCGGTCGGTATCAGAGCCAAGGTGAGCCCCGTAGCTCTTGCCGCAATTGCAGCCGGTGCCAACGGCCTCACCGTGGAAGTCCATCCCCGGCCTGAGGAAGCCCTCTCTGACGGTCCCCAGTCCCTCTATCCGGAACAATTCGAAAAATTAATGCGGGATATCGAAGCTCTGGCTCCGGTGGTCGGAAAGGAACTACTGAGAACACCCATGCCCCAGACGGCAGAACGGATTCTTGTTCAGGGTGGTTTTGTTCATGCTGAAGAAAAACAGGCTACCCACGAACATGGAGAAGCAAAAAACACCCTTCGTATCGCCTTTTCCGGTGAAAGCGGTGCCTATGCGGACCAGGCGATTATCCGTGCCTTTGGGGAAGATTCGGAACGGATGGCGGTCTCCTCCTTTAAATCGGTGTTCGATGCGGTTTTGGAAGGTAAGGCTCGTTTCGGCATGGTCCCTATCGAAAACAGCCTGGCCGGTTCGGTCCACGAAAATTATGATCTTTTTATCCGTTATCCGGATATTGCCATAGTAGGTGAAATTAAGCTCCGCATTGTCCACTGTCTTATCGGGGCTAAAAACGCGAGCCTTGAAACCATTAGGATTGTCCGCAGTCATCCCCAGGGTTTTGCCCAATGCAAGGAGTTTCTGGATAAACATCCCGAATGGACCCTGGAACCAACCAACGACACTGCCGGGGCGGTGGCATCCATTGCCCGGGAAAATCTTACCGATACTGCGGCTATTGCGGGCGAAGTGGCAGCCCAGCTCTATGGGCTTAAGATTATAAAAGAAGGGATTGAAACAAATCCCCTGAACTATACCCGCTTCTTTATTATCAGCCGGCGGGAGGTGGGCAACGAAATGGAGGTCCCCTCCCTGCTCCATACCGGTGCGGCCCTGCCTCCGGGCTATGAGTCCCAGGTGCCGAATAAGGCTTCCATTGTGTTCAGTACTCCTAATGAGCCCGGATCCCTCTTTGCCTGTCTTAAAATACTCAGCGAGCGGGGAATTAATATGTCCAAACTGGAATCCCGGCCCATACCGGGAAAACCCTGGCGATATATGTTCTATGTGGATATCTCCATACCGGAAGAAGAAAGGATCTTTGATCTGGCTATGGAGGAACTAAAAACGAAGACCGAGGACTTCCGGTTCCTCGGAGCATATCGGGCATCCTTGTAGGGGGCCTGAAACGGGGGTAGGCATGAAACGGCACGTGGTGTCGGCCTTGGTGGAAAACCGATCGGGTACGCTCAGTCGGGTTTCCGGCCTTTTCAGCCGTCGTGGATTTAATATCGACGGTTTGACCGTGGGCGAGACGGAGGACCCCTCCGTGTCTCGTATGACCATCGCAGTGAGCGGGGACGAACAAGTCCTGGACCAGATTGTGAAACAGCTCGGGAAACTGGTAGATGTTATCCAGGTCCGTGAACTGGACCCCGAGTCCTGTATCCGCCGGGAACTCATGCTGGTTAAAGTTAAGGCTGACGAAACTACCCGGCCTGCGGTTATTGAAATTGCCACTATTTTCCGTTCCCGAATTATCGACGTATCTCCCACCACCATTACCATTGAGGCCACCGGTGATTCTGACAAGCTGGAAGGCCTCCTCCTCCTATTGCGCCCCTACGGCATCCTCGAACTAGCCCGCACCGGACTAGTAGCCCTGGAGCGCGGTTCCCTAGTACTAAGCATTAGCATTTAACCGGCGCAATCGAAGGACTGCGGCGGATCCCATGCGCGTTTGCAATAAACGGGCAGGGCCGGTCGTACACCTATTGATTGCGCCATACCCATAAAATCACACACGAAGGAGTGTAGTATGGCCATTATGTATTATGAAAAGGACTGTGACCTGGGTGCCCTGAAGGGCAAGACCATTGCGGTTATTGGCTACGGTTCTCAGGGGCATGCCCATGCCCTGAACGCGAAAGAGTCGGGTCTCAAGGTTATTGTGGGTCTCTATGAGGGCTCCAAATCCTGGGAACGGGCAGAAAAGGCGGGCTTTCAGGTAATGACCGCCGACAAGGCTGCCCAGGCGGCGGATTTCATCATGATTCTTATCAATGATGAAAAACAGGCAAAGCTCTACAACGAGTCTATTAAGGCAGCTCTGAAGCCTGGAAAAACTCTGGCCTTTGCCCATGGGTTTAACATCCACTTCGGTCAGATTGTGCCGCCTCCGGATATCAATGTGGTGATGATTGCTCCCAAAGGCCCGGGCCACACCGTTCGGGAACAGTACCAGGCTGGCGCCGGGGTACCCTGTCTCGTGGCGGTCCACCAGGATGCAACCGGGGATGCCAAGCGGCTGGCCCTGGCCTATGCGATGGCGATCGGTGGGGCCCGGGCCGGGGTGCTGGAAACCACCTTTAAGGAAGAGACCGAGACGGACCTCTTCGGTGAACAGGCCGTACTCTGCGGCGGCGTTTCCGCCTTGATGAAGGCGGGCTTTGAAACCCTGGTAGAGGCGGGCTATCAACCTGAAAGTGCCTACTTTGAATGTATGCACGAGATGAAGCTCATCGTCGACTTGGTAAACCGGGGCGGCCTGTCCTATATGCGTTATTCCATCTCTGATACGGCCGAGTACGGCGACTATGTTACCGGTCCCAAGATCATCACCGAAGAAACCAAAAAGACGATGAAACAGGTACTTACGGACATCCAGAACGGTACCTTTGCGAAAAACTGGATCCTGGAAAACCAGGTAAATCGTCCATTCTTTAATAAAATGCGGGCTATCGAAGCCCAGCATCCCATCGAGAAGGTGGGTAAGGAGCTCCGCGCAATGATGAGCTGGCTCCCCAAATCCGAGGTGTAAACCTCACATAAGAAAAGGAGGCCCCCTATGGCCCGAACAGTACAGATTTTTGATACAACCCTCCGGGATGGCGAACAGGCTCCCGGTTGCAGTATGAATTTACAGGAAAAGGTGGAGGTAGCCCGCCAGCTGGAAAAGCTGGGGGTTGATGTCATGGAGGCGGGGTTCCCCGCGGCCAGTCCCGGTGATCTGGCGGCGGTAAAGGCGGTGGCGGGGGTGGTGAAAAACAGCGCCGTAGCCGGCCTCTGCAGGGCCCTTGAAAAGGATATTGATGCGGGGTGGGAAGCCCTGTCTAAGGCAGCTCAGCCGCGGATCCATACCTTTATTGCGACTTCGCCGATTCACATGGAATACAAACTGAAGATGACACCGGAGCAGGTACTGGAACGGGCCGTGGCGGCGGTAAAATATGCAAAGAAATACTGCTCCGATGTGGAATTTTCCGCAGAGGACGCTTCCCGCAGCAACCCGGATTTCCTCTGCAAGGTTTTTGCGGCGGTTATTGATGCGGGGGCCACGGTGGTGAACATCCCCGATACGGTGGGTTATGCGATCCCGGCGGAATTCGGGAACCTGGTTTCCTATATAAAAGCCCATACACCCAATATTGATCGGGCCCGTATTTCGGTGCACTGTCATAACGACCTGGGCCTTGCGGTAGCCAACACCCTGGCGGCGGCCCTCGCGGGGGCTGATCAACTTGAATGCACTATAAACGGCCTCGGTGAACGGGCCGGCAACGCCGCTCTGGAAGAAATTGTCATGGGTATGCGGACCCGGAAGGATTTCCTTGATATCGAATGCCGCATCGATACGACCCAGATTTATGCCGCAAGCCGGCTTGTGTCCCAGGTTACCGGTGTGCGGGTCCAGCCCAACAAAGCTGTGGTAGGTGAGAACGCCTTTGCCCACGAAGCGGGGATTCATCAACATGGAATTCTTGCAAACCGGGCTACCTATGAGATTATGACCCCCGAATCGATCGGGATCCCGCGGAACCGGATGGTGCTGGGCAAGCATTCGGGCCGCCATGCCTTTGAAGAGCGGCTTAAGGATCTGGGCTTTAATCTGGAACCAAAGGCGGTGGATGAGTTCTTTGCCCAGTTTAAGGTGCTGGCGGATAAAAAGAAGGTGGTCAGCGATCGGGATATCGAAGCCATGATTGTGGGCTCCGCAGCGGCGGTTCCCGAAACTTACAAGCTGGATCGCTGGGTGGTGAACTCCGGTTCAAGCCTCAGTGCCACCAGTACCATACGGCTCCTGCATAAGAGCGGCACCTACCATGAAGAAGTGGCGGTTGGCGACGGTCCCATTGATGCGGCCTTTAAGGCAATCGACCGGATAGTGGGCAAGAACCTGGACCTGGAAACCTTTGAACTGGGTGCGGTAACCGGCGGTGAGGATGCCCAGGGTGAAGCAACGGTGAAAATTTCCTGGGATGGCCAGCGGTGGAACGGCCGGGGCCTTTCTACAGATATTATCGAAGCGGCCATTAAGGCCTATGTGGCGGCAATTAATGCCATGGAATGGGAACTGTCGGCCACAGGGGGGCAGCGGGGTAACAGTGTAGAGGAGCCCATCGGTGTCTGAACATCAATTTGTGCCCCAGGTAGAGATATTTGATACGACCCTGCGGGATGGAGCCCAGGGGGAGGGGATCACCTTTTCCGTCCAGGACAAGATAGCCGTCGCCCGGGCCCTGGATGAGCTCGGCGTCGCCTGGATCGAAGCAGGGAATCCGGGGAGCAACCCCAAGGATATGGAATTCTTCCGCCTTGCCCGGGATCTGGGACTGAGGACCTCCAAACTCTGTGCCTTTGGGGCTACCCGGAAAAAAGGGGTGACTCCGCAGGAAGATATGAACGTCCGCAGTCTCCTGCAGGCTGAAACGGAGGCCATCGTTCTCTTTGGCAAAAGCTGGGACCTCCACGCGACAGAGGTTCTTAAGGTGAGCCTGGAAGAAAACCTGGCCATGATCCGGGAGACCATTGCGTTTTTTAAGGATGCGGGCAAAACCGTCATCTATGACGCGGAACATTATTTTGATGGATGGAAGGCAAATCCTGACTATGCCCTGAGTACCCTGCAGACCGCCCTGGAAGCTGGGGCTGACCGGATTGTCCTTTGTGACACAAACGGGGGCAGTTTTCCCGATAGTGTGGAGGAAGGGGTTACCCAGGCGATACGGCTGGCCGCCCGCAGTGCTGCTCCGGCTTTGAAAGCCCTTAATCGTGGTATAGAAAGTGAAAAGGGAAACGAACAGGGAAACGAAGCAGCCCTGTACGAACTGGCGGGGCGTCTTGTGGGTATCCATGCCCATGATGATGCGGGGATGGCCAGTGCCAATTCTGTAATGGCCGTGAAAGCTGGTGCCCGGCATGTACAGGGCACCCTTGTTGGATTCGGCGAACGGTGCGGTAACGCTGCCCTGGCCGCCATCGTGCCCAGTCTGGAACTGAAGCTTAACCTGCGCTGCCTTCCGGAGGGGCGGCTTGAACGGATTTCTGAACTGACCCGCCGGGTTGCGGAAATTGCCAATGTGGCCGTTCCTGACGGTATGCCCTATGTGGGAAGCCACGCCTTCGCCCATAAGGCGGGGATGCATGCGGACGGTATCCTCAAGATCCGCCGTTCCTTTGAACATGTGGATCCTGCACGGGTGGGCAATGACCGGCGCTTCCTGATGAGTGAAGTTGGCGGCCGGTCTGCGATCGCTGAGCGGGCTAAGAAAATCGATCCCAGCATCACAAAGGATCATCCGGTTACCGCCGCGGTAGCCGCAAGGCTTAAAACCCTCGAAGCCGATGGCTGGCAGTTTGAAGGGGCAGACGCCAGTTTTGAACTTTTAGTTCGCCGGGAACTGGGTAAATACAAACCCCTCTTCAGCATCGAACGGTACCGGGTGGTGAGTGAACACCCGGCTTCCGATGGAACCACCTGTTCGAATGCCTGGGTCAAGGTAAAGGTTGATGGCACCACCGAAATTGCCGCTGCCGAAGGGGACGGTCCGGTGAATGCCCTGGACGGAGCCCTGCGCAGGGCCCTTGAGCGGTTCTACCCTGAACTGGGCCGGGTACGGCTTTCGGACTATAAGGTCCGGGTCATCAATGGGAACGATGCAACCGCTGCAAAGGTCCGGGTTCTTATTGAATCTACCGATGGGGAGTCTGCCTGGACCACCGTCGGGGTTTCCACCGACATTATCGATGCCAGCCGGGCAGCTCTGGTGGACTCAATCGAATACAAACTAATCCGGGATATTGAACGCCGGTTCAAGGCTTATTTATAGAAGGAGATGTACAACATGAATTATTCAATTGCCCTTGTTCCGGGGGATGGAATCGGGCCCGATGTGGTGGCCCAGGCTGTGGAAGTGCTTGATGCGGTGGCCGATAGGTATGGCCATGTGTTTAACTATGTGGAACTGGAGGCCGGCGGCTGTGCGATTGACTCCACCGGGGAACCCCTGCCTGCGGATACCTTGGAGGCAGCTAAACAGTGTGATGCGGTACTCCTGGGCGCGGTAGGTGGGCCGAAGTGGGAGACCCTGCCGGGACACCTGAGGCCTGAGCGGGCCCTTCTGGGGCTGCGGGCCGGGCTTGGAGTATATGCAAACCTGCGGCCTGCGGCGCTCCTGCCCCAGCTCCGGGATGCCTGCCCTATTAAGGATGAGGTGCTCCGGGCAAGCAATCCCAATGGAGAAGCGACCTTTGACCTCCTCATCGTCCGGGAATTGACCGGCGGCCTTTACTTTGGAGAACGGGGCCGGAGTCCCGACGGAAACTCCGCCTTTGATACGGAAACCTATTCACGGGCAGAAATTGAACGGGTCCTCCGGGTGGGGTACCGGTCTGCGGCGGTCAGACGGAAAAAACTCTGTGTGGTAGATAAGGCCAATGTGCTGGAATCGAGCCGGCTCTGGCGGGAAGTGGCCGCCGTGGTGGCTAAGGATTATCCGGATATCGAAACCACCTATATGTATGTGGATAACTGCGCCATGCAGCTTATCCGAGCCCCGGGCCAGTTCGATGTCATTGTCACTTCCAATCTTTTCGGGGACATCCTGTCCGATGAAGCTTCGGTGCTCACCGGTTCCATTGGGATGCTTGCCTCGGCGAGTCTGGGGGACGGCCCCGATGCCGGGAGCCCAAAGCCCGGTGCGAAGGGCTCGGCAAAACAGGTAAACATGGGGCTCTATGAACCTATTCACGGCTCGGCCCCGGATATTGCGGGCCAGGATATTGCCAATCCCCTGGCTACGATCCTTTCTGCGGCCATGCTGCTCCGCTATTCCTTTGGACTTGAAGCTGAAGCCCGGGCCATAGAAGGGGCAGTGACCGCCACCCTCGATGCGGGATACCGGACCAGGGATATTGCGAGCCGCGGCGGTGCTGCTAGCGAAAAAATAGTAGGTACCCGGGATATGGGCAGGGCCGTATTAGCCGCCCTGGAAGCCCAGGTCTCAGGAGCCCCAGGCCGCGGCAGATAAAAAGGAGACTGATATGCGCAGTGATGCGGTAAAAAAGGGTATTGAACGGGCCCCCCACCGGTCCCTCTTTAAATCCATGGGTTATATTGATGAGGAGCTTGAACGGCCCCTGATTGGTATTGCGGTTGCAAAGAGCGAGATTGTCCCCGGACACATCCATCTGGATAAAGTCGCCAAGGCGGTGGCCGATGGGGTCCGCCTTGCCGGTGGTGTGCCGATTGAGTTTCCCGTCATCGGGGTCTGCGACGGAATTGCCATGGGCCATGAGGGCATGCGGTACAGCCTGGTAACCCGGGAGCTTATTGCGGACTCTATTGAGTGTATGGTCATGGCCCATGCCTTTGATGCGGTGGTCTTTGTGCCGAACTGCGACAAGATTGTCCCCGGCATGCTCATGGCCGCCGCCCGGCTCAATATTCCTTCGGTCTTTGTATCCGGCGGTCCCATGCTGGCGGGCCGCTATACCACCGCCCAGGGAACAAAAGCGGTGAGCCTTACCACCGTGTTCGAGGCGGTCGGCGCAGTCGGTGCCGGTAAAATGGGTGAGGAAGAACTGGACCATCTGGAGGATGTGGCCTGTCCCGGCTGTGGCTCCTGTTCCGGCATGTTCACCGCCAACTCCATGAACTGTGTCACCGAAGCCCTCGGAATGGGCCTCCCCGGCAACGGCACCATTCCGGCGGTTTATGCGGAACGGATCAGGCTGGCTAAACAGGCGGGTATGCTGGTTCTGGAGGTTCTTAAAAAGGACCTGCGGCCCCGGTCTATCATGACTAAAACAGCTTTCCGCAATGCCCTTGCTCTGGATATGGCCCTGGGCTGTTCCACCAACACCGCCCTCCATCTTCCAGCCATTGCCCATGAAGCGGGTGTGGAACTTACTCTGGACATACTTAATGAGGTGAGTGCGGTCACCCCCAACCTCTGCCGCCTCGCACCGGTCAGCGCTACCCATATCGAAGACCTCTATGCCGCAGGGGGGGTGCAGGCGGTTCTGAAGGAACTGGCCGGCAAAAACCTTATCGATACAAATGCTCAGACCGTGTACGGCACCCTGAAGGATGCCATTGCTAAGGCCTATAACCGGAATCCCCAGGTTATACGGCCCATCGATAATCCCTATTCTGCGACCGGCGGCCTGGTGGCCCTAAGGGGCAACCTGGCTCCCGATGGCTGTATCGTTAAAAAAAGTGCCGTGGCTCCCAATATGCTAAAACATTCCGGCCCTGCCCGGGTTTTTGACCGGGAAGAGGATGCCTTTGCCGCCATCATGGAAGGCCGGATTAAAGCTGGGGACGTGGTGGTAATCCGCTATGAAGGCCCCCGGGGCGGCCAGGGTATGAAAGAGATGCTTGCTCCTACGGCTGCCCTGGCGGGCCGCGGTCTGGATGACAAGGTGGCCCTCATTACGGACGGCCGCTTCTCCGGCGCTACTAAGGGGGCCGCCATCGGCCATGTCTCCCCGGAAGCTGCCGATGGGGGACCCATCGGACTACTGAAAGAAGGGGATATCATCCAGATTGATATTGAAGCGGGTACCCTTTCGGTTCAGTTATCGGAAACTGAGCTCGCTATGCGGCGGGCCCAGTGGCATCCCTTGCCGCCCAAGGTCACCCATGGGTACCTGGCGCGGTATGCCCGGCAGGTGAGCTCCGCCGCCTCCGGGGCTATATTCAAGGAGTAGTCGATGCAGTATACCGGCGCACGAATTTTAATAGAATCCCTTATTGAACAGGGTGTGGATACCGTGTTTGGCTATCCCGGCGGTTCGGTTTTGTTTATCTATGATGAACTGTACAAACATAAGGACCGGATCCGGCATATTCTGACCAGCCATGAACAGCATGCGGCCCATGCGGCCGACGGCTATGCCCGTTCTACCGGCAAGGTAGGGGTCTGTATCGCCACTTCAGGGCCCGGGGCAACCAACCTGGTTACCGGAATCGCAACCGCCTATATGGATTCGGTGCTCCTGGTGGCGATTACCGGCAATGTCCCCACGACCCTCCTTGGAAAGGACAGTTTCCAGGAAACGGATATCGCCGGGGTGACCATGCCGATTACCAAGCATAACTGGATAGTCAAGGATGTGAGAGACCTGGCCGAAGTGGTGCGGGAAGCCTTCCTCGTGGCGGCCTCCGGGCGGCCCGGGCCAGTGTTAATCGATATTCCCAAGGATGTTACCGCCGCACTCTGCGAATGGACCCCCCGTTCACAGCAACATGATCTTGCAGATCGGAGCCTGGAAGCACAAAGTCCTGTCGCCCTGGCCCGGGCCGCCCGGCTCTCTGCAAGGGAACACCGGCAAACCTATACTGCCGATGATATTAGGGCCGCCGCACAGCTTATTGCCTCGGCAAAACGGCCTTTTATCTATGCAGGCGGCGGGGTAATTATCTCTGATGCAGCGGCGGAGCTGAGGGCCTTTGTCGAGCGGCTCAAGGCTCCTGCGGCGTTAAGCCTCATGGGTAAGGGGGCCCTTCCCTTTGACCATCCTTTAAATACGGGGATGATCGGTATGCATGGGTCTGTAGCCAGTAACAGGGCAATTCAGAAAGCTGATCTTGTCATTGCCGTTGGGGCCCGTTTCTCTGACCGGGTGGTGAGTAAGGCCGATAAGTTTGCGGTGGACGCAAAAATCCTCCACATTGATATAGATCCGGCGGAGATAAACAAAAATGTAAAGTCCGAACACTGGATCATTGGGGATATTAAACGGGTTCTCGGGGAACTGTTAACCCATATTCCGGAACGGACAGAAAATGAATGGAACGGCGATGTGGCTGAATTAAAGAAGATTGTACCCGAAGCCCACAGCAGACCGGTGCCACTGCATCCAAAGGCTCTTATTGAAGCGGTGGCAAAACGGATGGGCGAGGATGTCATTGTGGCCACCGATGTGGGCCAGCATCAGATGTGGACCGCCCAGTTCTATCCGCTGAACCGGCCGCGGGCCTTCCTTACCTCAGGAGGCCTGGGAACCATGGGCTGCGGTATGGGCCTCGCGATTGGTGCCAAGATGGCCAATCCCCAGCGGCCGGTGGTCCTCTTTACCGGTGACGGCTCCTTCCGTATGAACTGTGCTGAAATGGCCACTGCCTTTAATTACCATCTCCCCATACTGATTGTTATCCTTAATAACCGCGTTCTGGGGATGGTGCGCCAGTGGCAGACCCTCTTTTATGATGAGCGGTATGCGGAGACCAACCTTCAGAGGCCACCGGATTTTGTAAAACTTGCAAGTGCCTATGGCCTTATGGGTGCCCGGGCAGAAACGGAAGCTCAATTCCTGGAAGCCCTGGACAAGGCGCTGGCAGAACTGGCAGAGGGGAGGGCTGCCCTCATCGAGGCTATCATCGATATGGATGAACAGGTGCTCCCCATGGTACCCGGAGGCAAGGCTATCGACGACATGATCCTGTAAGTGATATAAAGGGAGCATGAATCCTGCTGTCATAAAGGCCATACTTATCGCTGTCGTAAGCCTCTCTTACGGCTTTTCGCTTCTTGTCAGTATTCTTAATGTGAATCATATCCGCCCGGGAATTGACCCTTCCCTGGCGGATTTTATTGATGAGCAGAAGTACCGTTCCCTGCTTGCATACAACAGGGAAAAGAGCCTTCTGGGTATAGGGGAGGGGCTTCTTTCCTTCCTGGCCCTGCTTATGTTCCTTATGCTCGATGGTCCCGGCCGGCTCGATGCTGCCCTGGCAGGCTTTGTGGGCTCACACCGTCTGCGGGCCATCCTTTTTTTCGGAATTCTTTCCCTTGCTTCCGGTATCCTCTCCCTTCCCTTTTCCTTATACCACGATTTTTCCCTCGAAGCCCGGTATGGCTTTAACACAAAAACCATCGGCCTCTACTTCAGCGACATGATAAAGGGCCTTGTGCTCGGTGCCATTTTTGGAGGCGGTATTCTCTATGTGCTTCTATTGTGCATCGATTCCTTTGGACCGTCCTTCTGGTTCATCTTTGGTGCCTTTCTGTTTCTGGTCACCCTTGCCCTGTCGACCCTCTATACCAGCCTGATACTCCCCCTCTTTAACAAACTGACGCCCCTGGAGGAGGGAGAATTAAGGTCCGCCATAGAGAAACTGGCCCAGGATACCCAATTTCCCCTCTCCGGTATCTATGTGATGAACGCAAGCAAACGGAGCAGAAAAAGCAACGCCTTCTTTTCCGGACTGGGTCGGTTCAAGAAAATAGTTCTTTTTGACACCCTCATAAGCCAGCATCCGGTTGATGAAATTACCGCGGTTCTGGCCCATGAAATAGGCCACTACAAAGGGCACCATATTCCCTACAGCAACATCCTCTCAGCCCTGTCTATTTTTGTTACCATGGCTCTCTTTTCTCTGCTTGTCGGGTCCCGGTCCCTTTCACAGGCCCTGGGGGCAGCGCAGCTCCAGGTGCACATCAACCTCTTAGCCTTCTTCCTCCTCTATGAGCCCCTTTCGCTGCTCATGAATATGGCCACCAATGGGATTAGCCGCCGTTTTGAGTTCCAGGCCGATGCCTTTGCCGGCCATGCCGTTTCCGCCGAAACCATGAAACGGGCCCTGAAGCGGCTCTTTGCGGATAACCTGTCGGACCTGTACCCGCACCCGCTGCATGTCTTTGTAAACTATTCCCATCCGCCCCTCATGGCCCGGCTTAAAGCCCTGGATTGATAATTACTAAGAAAAAGAAGGGTTATTTGATTGTTTTCTTTTCGCTGGAGATTACCTTTCCTGATTCATCGATAATCTGGAACAGGTACTCTCCAGGGGCTGCACGGATAGAATAACGTCCATTGGAAGGTATGGAATACAGTTGTCCAACAACCAAAGGATAGGTTCTAAAAAGCCGTATTTTATACCTGTTTGGATCATAGAAAAGCTTACCCTGTAATGTTCCTTTCTTAAAGCCGCTTATTCTTGTAATGGTGTTTTCCATGATATCGCTTACGAGCAGATTTCCTTCAATATCAAATGCTAGTCCGCCGGTTTGGGTGAATCCTGTGGCAATAACCTCTTTTCTTTTGGAACGGATGTCTATTTTTCTTATTTCTGTTCCTCCTGTTGTATAGATATTTCCGTCGTTTCCAATAGCAATGTACATGCCTCCGCAGCCTGGCAGGGTTTCACGCTTCCCGTTAGTATATATTATCGTGATATCTTCACCGGAAAAGGGGGCGCTGAATTTTCCGCCCCGAGGAGCGCCGCCGGTTGTTATATAGAGATTACCTGTCTTGTCCATAGCCATAGATTGTGGATATATCAGGCCAGTATGCAGGGTTGTTATGCGTAAGTCTTTTTCGATCCTTTTTATAGTTCCTTCAAGGGTATTTGACACTAGCAGATTTCCATCCCTATCCTGAATAATGCCGCAGGCCGCAAAATTACTGATAAAAATAGGAGCATCCATCCCTTTGATAATCCCTTCAGGCGGAACGTATTTAAGATGCAGTTTGTCAGGATTTACAGTTTCAGATTCCGTTGCGTATATCGTATGTTGTTCGGTGATTAAAAGATGGGACAAGGGCGGAGAAAATGACCAATAGTGGAACCATAACTGGCATGTCCCATCGGGATATACCAGAGTAACATTGGCGCCATCATCGTTGGCTACCGCCAGTTCTCCGTTAATGGAAAAAGCCATGGCGATAGGTGAAACAAGACCATTACCCTTAATAATTTCTCTTGATTGTCCGGTACGAACATTGAAAGCTATAATTCCGCCCTTCAGGTGCTGCCCGCCGATAAGTTCCTGCGTCTCAGGCAGGTATTTTATTCCTGATAGCCCCTCATCGGGTGTTTCACCAAGCAGGCTTACCTTGTAGTCTGGATTGATTTTATAAATCTTTTTTCCATGTACTGAATACAGGTTTCCTTCCTCATCGCCTGTCAGGCCATTGTAGCCAGTGTTCCCCGTATCATCTATAAAAAATTTCTGTTCAAGGCTTCTCGTAAGGGGTGAAAATTCAAAACCAAACCGTTCGGTCATTAGAATAATTCGTCCGTCGGAGCTTTCATATATGTTGGTTATATAGGGCATCTGGTCATACAGCACTTCAGTCTGGCCTGTTTCGTCAATGTGCAGAAGTTTTGAAAAGTGAACGAGATATATACTACCGTCATGGCGAAGCAGCAGTTTCCTTCCTGGGCTAAAATCTATTTCATCAACAGTATAAAGGGTTTGCATCTGGCCGGAAGAGGTAATTTTAATAACCTTTCCGTTGATTGCCTGGTATGCATACAGCGTATTGTCCGCACTAACAGCGCATGCATTGAATGCAATATTATCAAGGTATACTTCTTTTTCCCCTTCCAGTGTTATTTTGTATAAGCGGTTTTCCCGAAGCGCCATACAATATATGTCACCCTGCGGTGTAAGAATGAGTTCAATAGGCATATTAAAACCAGGGCTGCCGATAAAGGTTTCTGCTTTGTACCCTTTAACCATTTTAATATGCGGGGCGATTTGTAAGGTTCCCACGGGTCTTAATGGCGGTACAGTTGTTTCTCCAATCTTTAGTCTTTGGGGATTATGTTCTTCTCATCCTGCCGTGAAGGTAATAAAAAGAATATAAATGATAACAATAAGTGTTCTTATTTTTGAAAAAGACGTCATATAAAAGACCTCCTTAAGGATAGTCTATTGTTAAGTATAGGGTATTTCCTTTCATGTTGCATTAAAATGACCCTTCTGGCATGATGTAACCATGCTCCCTATCTCCCAATTAGACCCTCATATAGCCCAGGGTATCCGCTATGTCCTTATGGATATTGATGACACCCTTACGCAGCGGGGCAAATTGCTCGATTCCTCCTATACTGCCCTGTGGAGACTCCACAAGGCTGGCCTTGTGGTGATTCCTGTTACCGGACGCCCCGCAGGCTGGTGCGACCTGATAGCCCGGCAGTGGCCGGTGGATGCGGTGATTGGTGAGAATGGGGCTCTGGTGTTCTGGGAAGAACCCGCTACCCAGCCGGGGGGCATTCCGGTGCTTAAACAGCGCTTTCATCCTGAGGCGGTGAGGAACAATGATGGCCGGCTCAGCCTTATTCAGGAGAGGGTCCTTCAGCTTGATAGCCGCCTCAGGCTTGCAAAGGACCAGCCCTATCGGCTCTTTGATGTGGCCATCGATTTTGCCGAAGAGGAGCCGGTGCTCCCCCTTGAACTGGCTGTGCAGGCTGCGGACCTTGCAAAAAGCCTTGGCGGACGGGCTAAAGTTTCATCAATCCATGTGAACATCTGGATGGGAACCTATGACAAGCTTTCCATGGCGGAGCTTTTTCTGCGGGAACAGTTACGCTGGGACCCGATGCGGGAACGGCACCAGGTGCTCTTTGTTGGCGATTCCCCCAACGACGAGCCCATGTTCGCTGCCTTTCTCCATTCCTGCGCGGTAGCCAACATCACCAAATATACCCATCTTATAAAGCAGCCTCCCGCCTATGTTTCGAACGCCGACTGCGGCGATGGGTTTGCGGAAATTGTCGATCGTCTGCTGGTGCTGCGGTCAGAACAGGGAACATATTGATGAAATCCAGGGGTAATGCTGGTAACGGCAAAGCCGACCGGCCCTGGCGGCTCCCCCAGGGTATGCAGATCCTCTATGAGGATGGGGATCTTATCGTAGTCTTTAAGCCCGCAGGGCTTCTTTCCGTAGCCGCCGGCGGCGAAAAGAACAGAACCGCCTATTGGATATTGAATGAGTACCTGCAGCGCCGCGGTATACGGCAACAGGTGGCGGTGGTGCATCGGCTCGACAGGGATACCTCCGGGGTAATGCTTTTTGCCAAATCGGCAGCCATGAAGAAGGCTCTGATGGATAACTGGGATGAACTCGTGCTGGAGCGGCACTATGTGGCGGTGGTAGAGGGCTCAGTTACCGATAAGGAGGGGACTATCGATATACCTCTGGCTGAAGATGCCCGGGGCAGGGTAGTGCCCGCACCCTCCGGCCGGGGCCAGCGGGCAGTTACCCATTGGAACGTGCTGCGGAGCGGAAGCCGCTACAGCCTCCTTTCCCTGGAACTCGAGACCGGCCGGCGGAACCAGATTCGGGTCCATTGCGCGGCTATTGGGCATCCGGTTGCGGGGGACGAAAAGTCCGGCAGCCGCAGCAATCCCCTGGGGAGGCTTGGGCTGCATGCGGAGCAGATTAAGTTCATCCACCCCCGCACCAGGGAAGTCATGGATTTTTCTGTACCAGCCCCATCGAATTTTACAGCTGTAATACAGTAAGGTTCTTTAAAAACTCAGGGACTGTTAAAAGAGCAGCTATAGATGTATATCCACTGTTTTTCTTGAAATCCAGGTGAAATGTAGTAAAGTTATTAACGGAGGCAATGTTGATGAAAAAGATAAGATTTTTTATGGTCCTTTGTGGTGTTTTGTTGGGAACAAACCTCTTTGCCCAGACGACTAAACAGGCAGACCCGCGGGTGGCAGCCATGCTGCAGGGAATGAATATTACATATACGGTTACGGATAACGCAAATTATGAAATTGAGTATGACCTGGCTTCCGGCAGAACCCAATATGTTTATATCATGTCGGAAACTCAAAAATACCGGGGTATGGAGGTCCGTGAGATCTGGTCCAATGCGGGGGTTCTGCAGGAGGATCCGGAGCTGGACTTGCTCTATGCCCTTATGGAAGAATCGGGTACCAATAAAATCGGTGCCTGGGTACTCGAAGAACAGGATGATGGCATTCTCTTGTTTTATTCTATTAAAATCCCTGTTTCCCATACCCAGGAAGACCTGCGGCAATCCATTGCCTTTGCCGCAGAGGTAGCCGACAGCTGGGAGACAGACCTTTTCGAAGATGATGTAAATTAGTATAAAGTTGTTGGCTATCCTGGGATGGGGGTATCTCTACAAAAAGCGCCCCGCTTGATGGGGCGCTTTTTGTAATTCCCTAGTCCTTCCAGGGGAAGATGAAGCTGCGGAATGAGCGGGTGCCGGTTTTTTCCCGGTCCTCGGCGAGGAGTTCCTCCCAGGGGATGTGCCGGCGGTTTGCATCAGGGTGGGCTTCGAGCCAGTCATACTTAAGGAGCCGCAAGCGGAGGGCTTCGTCTAAAAAGAGGAGGATGCCCGCCGGCCCCGGGGCGAGAAAGGCCAGAAACAGCGACAGGGCAAAAATGACCGTGTTGTGTAAAAACACAAAGAGACTGAAGCCGGGGTTATCAAAAAAGAGGATAAAACTTTTTTTCAGTATCTTGCCGGTTTTCTTATCCAGACGGGCCCGGATCGGCAGAATGTACTGGAAGGCCATCAATATAATTACGAGGGTCCAGAACACTAATGATGCCGCAAAGAGCCCCACCATGGTGCCAAGTTTTGCATAGAAGGGGAGCGCGACGTAGGCCAGGAGCAGCCAGAAGAGGGCTGCCAGGCTTAGAAGGATGGCTGTCGGGATGCCTTCTTTAAGGTTAGCAAAAAAATCGGTAAAACCAAAGCTGCCATAATCAGAAATGGACTTAACCGAAAGGGCTGTCGCCACAAGGTACAGGACGCACCAGAAGGTCCCGAGGATGATCACCGCCAGAGCCAGAAGCGGTATGTCTGCGAGGACCGTGGGCAGCAAAATCGGTATGGCTGCGGAAAGGACGAAGCCAAGATTCACCAGGGCAATTCTGAACAGGTTGTCCCAGAGGTCAAAAAAGGTTTTCTTGATAAGGAATCCGATCATGGGTTTACTATACGTAACAAGCGAGAATTGGTCCAGCACTCATTGACGAAGAGCTCTGAGAAACGTATTATATAATCGGACAGATTTTCAGGGTCGGGTGAGTTCATCAGGTTGTATCAAGTTGATGAATGATTCCCTACCGGCGGTATAGCCCGCGACTTGGCTGTTGTTATCCAATGGCCGACTGAACCGGTGAAACTCCGGTGCCGACGGTATAGTCCGGATGAAAGAAAATCGAGGGAAGAAGGTGCCGGCCGGGCCTTCATAATAGCCCATCATTTTCGAACAAATGACGCCCTGGATATCATCCGGGGCGTTTTTTTTGCCCCGGAACGTATATCCTATGTTGGAGGTTTCCTATGAAGAAGGTGGAAACAGTCTTGAGCAGTTCTGGAGCCCATAGGCAAGTTAAAAGGGGTTTTGGTTCCCTGGTTTTCAGGGTAGCCCTTTTTGCGCTGCTGTCTGCAGCGGGCAGTGGGTACGTTTTCGCTGGCGGCGGGGCTGAGAAGAGTGGCAGTTCCCAGACTGCTGGGCAGAACCTGGCGGGGAAGGGCGAGTCCCTGGTGGTCTTTGTCCCCGGGGTTGTCTCTGGCAGTCCTATCTATGAAATGCTCGTAGCGGGAGTTCAAAAAGCGGTGGATGAAAAACCCGGCAGTACCGTCAAGGTGGTAGAGGGGGGCTTTAACCAGGCAGAATGGGAATCAAAAATCACGAGTCTCGCCGCAAGCGGGGTGTATCAGCTTATCATTTCTTCCAATCCTGCCATGCCGGCTATCTGCCAATCCGTGGCCGCAAAGTTTCCAAAGCAGAAATTTCTGCTCTTTGACGGCCATCTGGAGGGGAATCCTCAGATCTATACCCTCCGGTATAACCAGCGGGAACAGGCCTATCTGGCAGGCTATATCGCTGCCCTGGTGGCTCAACAGGCTGGGGGTGCAAAAAAACTCGGCCTTGTGGCGGGACAGGAGTACCCTGCGATGAACGACATCATTTTCCCCGGTTACCTGCAGGGAGCCCGGGCGGTGGACCGCGCCTTCTCGGTGGATTTCCGTGTGGTGGGCAACTGGTACGATGCGGGTAAGGGCAGCGAGCTTGCGGCCAGTATGATCCGGGAAGGGGCAAAGGTAATACTCCCTATTGCCGGCGGGGCCAACCAGGGGGTCATTCAGGCTGCCTCTGACGGCGGGGCCAAGGTGGTCTGGTTCGATGTCAATGGCTATGGGATAAAACCGGGGGTCGTAGTCGGCAGTGCTATCCTGAAACAGGACAGGGCTGCCTATGAAAAGACCAGATTGTACCTGGAGGGCAAACTGCCCTTCGGCAAGGCTGAGCTGGTCGG
Source organism: Treponema sp. (assembly GCA_012517385.1). Lineage (GTDB taxonomy): Bacteria > Spirochaetota > Spirochaetia > Treponematales > Breznakiellaceae > Gracilinema. The sequence goes on from JAAYUZ010000053.1 coordinate 25,012, forward strand.
AGTGGCCGACGGCTATGTGGACTTTGTCGATGATGATCCGGCCTACATCGCCGCGGTCAGCGAGACTGTCCGGAAACAGCAGGCCGAACTGGTCACCCGGCTCCGGAAAGGGGCCCTTACGCTCCGGGAGGATGGGACCGAAGTCCGGAAATAAACATGGAAATTATCCTGCGGAATGTGTCCAAGTATTTTCCCTCCAATGGGGTTCAGGCCCTTTCCGGGGCCCATTTTGAGCTCCGGCCAGGGGAAATACATGCCCTCCTGGGGGAAAATGGGGCCGGGAAATCGACCCTGATGCACATTCTCGCGGGACATCTGGAAATGACCACCGGGGAGCTTCTTGTGGATGGTATTCCCCGTACCTTTACCAGTCCAGGCTCAGCCCTCCAGACCGGTATCGGCATGGTGCGGCAGCACCCGGTCCTGGTCCCAGGCTTTTCCCTCTGGGAAGATGCCCTGCTCGGGCTCCCCGGGCCGCCCCTGGCACCGCTGAATGCCCGCCTTGGTCGGCGTCGTTTTCAGGACCTTTCTGACCGCTGGGGCTTTGATCTGGATGCAAGCACAAAAACCGAGCACTTGACCATAAGCCAGCGTCAGAAGGCATCGGTACTGACACTGCTGCTTCATCAAGTCCAATGTATCATTCTGGATGAACCCACGGCGGTGCTGACCCCCATAGAAACGGAGCGGCTTTTTTCATTACTGCTGAAACTCCGTTCCGACGGGCTGTCTATCGTGCTCATTTCTCATAAACTGGAAGAAACCCTGTCAGTGGCAGACCGGCTTACCATACTCCGTCAGGGGAAAAGTGTTGCAACGCGGCTCACCAATGAAACAAATACCGAAGAATTAACCCAACTCATGTTCGGTGATGCCTTTGAGCAATCTAATGCATCTATGTCTTTTTTGCATGTTGTTCCTGCCGTCCAGGAAGAGCCCATATTGATGGTGGACCATCTTTCGGTAGCACAAAAAGAACTGGCCCATCTGCGGGACCTTTCATTTTCAGTACATAAAGGCGAGGTCTATGGGATTGCGGGTGTCCGGGACAGCGGACTTGAGACCCTGGAACTGACAATCACCGGGTTTGTAAAACCCCTAGCAGGCAGAATCTTGCTGAATGGCCGAGCTGTAGAACACCAGGGGCCTCTGGCGTTCCGCCGTGCGGGGGCCGCCTATGTCAGTGCGGATCGTCTTGGCCGTGCCATCGCATTAAAATTGCCGATTATCGATTCTCTTATAGTTCATGCCCATCGACGTTTTGTAAAAAATCGTTTCCTGTGGCCAAGATTCCTTGACCTTAAGGCGATCCGGTCCTGGGCTCGAAATATTTTTGGGTTAAGCAACATACAGGGAAGTCTGGATAGTCCTGCGGAGGCCTTTTCGGGAGGTCAGCTGCAGCGGCTCATTTTAGCCCGTGAATTTGCAGAAGCTGCCCCGCTCTTTGTTCTGGCTGAGCCGGGCTGGGGGTTGGATGCCGCGGGCAAGGTGCTGCTCCAGGAGCGGCTTGATGTATATCTTAAAAATGGCGGTACGGTTCTGCTTTTTTCTACCGATGTGGATGAACTGCTTCAGTTTTCTTCACATATTATGGTGATACGGGATGGGCGAAATGTACTTGAATTGGATGTTCCGGAAGATGAACATCTGCGCCATATGCTGAAATCACAGATCTCCGCTGCCATGGTTGGAACTGGGGTTCCGCAGGAAACTATCCGGGAGGTTCAGGTATGAGAACCGCTGGCAGGGCCCGTTTCGCTCCCCTCTGGGGTGCGGTTTTTTCGCTGGGAAGCGGTATCCTTCTCATCTGTCTCCTGATTCTTTTTACCAGTGCTGATTCTTTGGCTACGCTGAAAGTATTCTTTTTAGGACCCTGGTCTTCTCCCTGGTTTATCGGCAACACCCTGGATATGGTGGCCCTGCTCATGGTGAGCGCCCTGGGGGTAGCCGTAGCGTTTCGCGGTGGAACCTTTAACCTGGGAGGTGAGGGGCAGATTTACCTTGGAGGACTGGGCGCCACGGTGGTGCTTCTGTCTTTTCCGACCCTGTCCGGTACTTTGTCACTCCTGCTTGCGGCCCTGGTAAGCCTGGTGATTGGGGCCCTCATGGGCGGTCTTTCGGGGGTCTTAAAACGATATGCCAGGGCCGATGAATTGATTACGAGCTTCCTGTTTTCAGCGGCTCTTACTCCGGTTGCGGATTATCTTATTGCAGGCCCCCTGCGGGACAAATCGGGCAGTCTGCTTGCAAGTCCCCGTTTTGCACCGGAGAGAACCTTAACCCATCTATTGCCGCCTTCCAGTCTTTCTACTTCCTTTCTTTGGGCTATAGGACTCGTCTTTTTGGTATATATATTGATGAACCGAACTGAAAGCGGTTACCGGTTCCGGGTTGCAGGGACTAGCCCTGAGTTTGCCCGTTATGGGGGCTTCCCTGCTCCAGCCTATTGGGTATATGCCATGGCTAGCTCCGGAGCCCTGCATGGGCTTGCAGGCTTTTTTGCTGTAGCGGGAACCTATGGCCTCTGTCATCAGGGGTTCTCCGGTGGGTTGGGCTGGAGCGGTATCGCCGTAGCCCTGATTGGCCGCAACAAGCCCCTGGCGCTTTTTCCGGCGGCGCTTATGTTTGCCTGGCTTAAAGCCGGTTCCGATGGGGCCCTGCTTGCTTCGGGTCTGCAGTTCGAAACATCGGCTTTTGTGCAGGCGATTATCCTGCTGCTCGTAACGGTTCGGAGAAAACCATGATATACACCCTCTTAACAGCTTCGGTGCCCCTTATACTTGCAGGATTAGGTGCAATGATAAGCGACTTTTCTGGTTATCTGGCGGTATTTCTTGAGGGAGCCATGATGCTGGGGGCCTTCTTCGTCTGGGTCTTTAGTATATGGAGCGGGTCCATCTTCGTTGGTTTTATTATAACGTTGCTGATTACCGGGCTTATGGGCTGGCTGCTCTCCCGTTTTATCCGCTGGACCGGAGCGAATCCCTTTGTAGCTGCCCTGGCTTTAAATATAGCTGCTTTGGGTATAACAGAGACGATTTCAGTGCTTCTGTATAACACCAAGGGTGTGCTTCGCTCACCCGGTTTTCCTGCTATAAATGGTATCTGGTTTGTGGTACTTGCTGTTGCATTAGTATTTCTTGCCTATTGGGTCATCTACCATACTCCATTAGGACTCAGGCTGCGAGCCTCAGGGAGAAGTCCCGAGGTCCTGCTCCAGCGGGGGATCGATCCGGTGCGGTACCGGGATGGGGCCTGGGCGGTGGCAGCCATGCTTGCAGCCCTGGCAGGGGGTGTTTTAACGGTTAAAATAGGCGCCTATGCTCCCGGCGGGACCAACGGGCAGGGGTGGATTGCCCTGGTTATGGTATATCTGGGATTCAGGAATGTGGGGGGCGTGGCCCTGGCGGCAGTGGTGTTTACTCTTATTGAGCGGGTCGGCATAGAAGCCCAGGCGGTACTCGCCATCCCATCAACCTTATTGCTTGGTCTTCCCTCTTTACTTGCCTTATTACTCTATATTCTCTCCCAGCTATTGAGAAAAGAGTAAGCCAGGTCGATAATTTTAAATAGCCAATGAACATCACGATGAATCTCTTTACCATACTGAGTCCCGCCCTTGTTTTTGCGACTGGCGGATTTTTTCTTGCCCTTCTATTGCTGATCTTTACCTTTATTTTTGGTAAACGGATTCGAGGTTTATGGCACATAGCACTGGCAGATATACTTATTTCTGTTGCTCTAGTGGGGCTTGTTGTTACCGGTACTCAGCATGAACAAATAGGTTTCATGTTCCTGTATCCCCTGCTTATTACAGGTGTGGCCTTTATTGGAATAGGGTATGGGCTGTTTTTTCATGAAACCTTTTCAAAGGGCCTTTGGCTTTATATCTCCGGTCTGCTGAGTTTTCTCTTAGAAATGCTTTTTGCTTCGGTTTCGATCCCCGTAACGGTTCATCGGGTCCTGCTTTCATGGATTGTTGCTGTTCAGTTCTCCGTTAATGGTATCATCATTATGCAAGCCGGACTCTGGGTTAAGAAACGAAATAAAGTCACCCTTGCTTTGAATCAGACCCTTCTCGCCCATTTTATCGGGTTTATCTCTATTATAGTGGGTGGGGTTTATGTACTTCGTGGTCTTGGTTTCCTATTCCCATTTAAGCTGTTTACCCTGTTTTCTCATTCCTATACAGGTCTGCTTTTTGCAATGACCGTCGCAGGAATTCTTTTCAGTTTCGGGATCCTCATTCTCAGCGCAATAAAATTGCAGGAAGAACTTACAAGCAGAGAGCTCAAACTTACCCAGGAACAGTACGACCTGCTGGTGCGAACGATTATCGATACGGTCCCCCAGGCTATCATTCTTAAGGATCGTCAATCAACCTATATATTTGCCAATTCCTATTTTGCAATGCTCCATAACAAGGGGCCAGAAGATCTTATTGGTCTTACCGACGCAGACCTGTATCCGCCGGAGCTTGCCCAAAAGTACCGCTCTGATGACCGGGAGGTTATGGAAAGCGGATTAAGCCGCAGTTTTATAGAAGAACATGTACAGGGTGGTGAACGTACCTGGGTAGAAACAATAAAAACCCCAGTCCGGGATGCCTCCGGGACTGTAACGGGGGTGCTCGTTATGTTTATCGACATAACTGGCCGCATTCGTGCCCAGGAAGCCCTAAAGGAAAGTGAAGAAAAATACCGTGAATTAAATGAACAGCTCGAAAAGCGGGTAGAAGAACGGTCCAGAGGGCTCAGGGAAGCAAAACGTGATCTGGACCTCTTTTTCGAAGTAACCCTGGACTATCTCTGTATCATCAATATGAATGGTTACTTCCAAAAGGTGAGCCGGTCCTGGGTAAACGATACGGGATGGCCGGAACATGAATTGGTGGGGGTTTCCATTCTGCAGTTCCTTCCAGAGGAAGATCGGGAAAAGGCAATTGAGGCTGCTAAGCTGTTGTTGTCCGGGGTTCCCCTTAAGGATTTTCATATCCGTTTTAAGCGGGCCGATGGCAGCTGGATGATCCTGGCTCTTTCGGCTGTAGGTGTCCCCGATCGAAATTTAGTAATCGCCGCGGCCCATGATATAACCCAGCAACTGGAAATAGAAGAGCGGCTCAGGCAGGCCAGGTTTGATGCGGAACAGGCAAGTAAGGCGAAGAGTCAGTTTATTGCCACCATGAGCCATGAACTCAGGACTCCCCTTAATGCGGTATTGGGTTATAGCTCTCTATTACAGCCCTTTATCCAGGATGAAAGGGGCCTTCGTTATTTAAAATCTATCGGAACCGCAGGCCGATCTCTTTTGGCTATAATTAATGATATCCTGGACCTGACCAAGGCTGAATCGGGTCGGATTGAACTTGTTCCCATGCCCTTTGAAATCAGGCTTTTGGCTGGGGAACTGCTTGATATTTTCCGTTTTAATGCGGAAGAAAAGGGGCTACTGGTACAGATTCAGATAACCGAATCGGTTCCCAAAACCATCATGCTGGACCAGAATCGGCTTAGACAGATCCTGGTGAATCTGATGGGGAATGCCATAAAGTTTACCGATGCAGGTTCGGTGACCCTCTTTATCGATGCAAAACCTGAAGTGTCTCAGAGCAATAATGCTGGAAGCCCCAATCGGGTTCACCTGAGTATTGAAGTAACCGATACGGGAATCGGTATTTCAGAAGAGTTCCGGGCCCATCTGTTTGATCCCTTTAGTCAGCAGGATTTTAAAATTGCACGAAAGTATGGTGGGACTGGGCTGGGACTTGCAATCTCTAAACGGCTTCTGGATTTAATGGGAGGTACCATCCGGTGTGAATCCCCGGAGCAGGGAGGAACCCGGTTCAGGATTGATATACCCCAGGTGCCTGCATCGGGCAGTGATGTACAGTATTATATAACCTTTGGCCAGGGCTTCGAAGAAAAGGTTGAAAGTCTGCAGGGGTTGGTCCCTGTAATCCAGCATGAAGATGCATCGCTTACACTCTTAATAGTCGGGGTTTCTGTTGAACGGCGTACATGGTTACGGGAACTTTTACAGGAAAAACACATTAATGTATATGAAGCATCGCTGGAGACAGCCCAGACCTACCCGATTCAGCAGGTGAACGGCATTGTCTTCGATTTTCCTGCCCTCAAGCAACAGGTAGAAGCCTGTCGGGAGCTCATTAAAAAATGGGTACAAATATATAAAACTCCCCTGCTTTTGATAATCCATGCTAAGGGCAGCCGGACAGATCGTGAAAACCTGCTCAGTATTTTAAGCATCGGTGGCTTGGATTACCTGCAGGAACCCATAGATCCGGAAGAATTGTGGCTTCGTTTAATGAATCAGATTGAACTTAAGAGCAGCAGAACGAGAATCGCAGCGGTTAACCGGGCCCTCACCGAAACAACAAGCCGCTTGCAGCAGCTGTCGGTTCAGGTGGATAAACTCGTTTCAGTTGATGAACTGACGGGGCTTGCAAACCGAAAAACCCTATGGCGCTGGCTGGTTCAGGAGCTTGGTAAGTGTAAAACCCAGAACTTGAGCCTTGCGGTTATGCTTGGAGACATCGATCATCTTAAGCGGATTAATGATATGTATGGGCAGCTTCTCGGAGACCAGGCGGTTATTGAATGTGCCCATCGATTCTCCCGCGCCTTGGACCAGAATGTCCTTCTTGGCCGGTGGTCTGGGGAAGAATTCCTGGCCATCCTTCCTGGAGATCCAGAAAAGAGTCCCGAGGATCATCTGGCATTCGCAGTAGAACAAGCAGAAGGTATTCGCAACCAGATTGTGGGCGAACCCCTTATTATCGGCCGCGAGCGGATTCAGCTATCCATTTCCATCGGAATTTGCGTAGTGGTTTGCGATGGTCCGGAACCTGATGAGGCTCTTGCTTCGGCCATGCTCAGGACCCTGGAAGATGCCCTGTACCGTGCAAAAACCAGGGGACGCAACCATGTGGAGGCACTCAAATTTATTCATCAGAACGAGCCGCCAGTTCCTCCCACCGAAGGGTCTTCTCATCAATAAGTCGGAGAACTTCCTCGTAACGGCGGCGGGCTTCCGCAGCGGCTCTGCCATCCTTTGCAAGGGTCCCATCGGTGCTGGAAAAGGCAGCCTCCAGCTCTGACTTCTCTATTTCCAGGGCCTCTATTTCTGGTAACAGCTGCTCCAGTTCCCGTTTTTCCTTAAACGTGAGCCTCTGTTTCTGCTGTCTTGGACTTTCTGTTCTCGAATTAGATTCCGGTTTTGCTGCTTCCTGCTGTTCCCGCTGCTGGTCTCTCTGTAGTTCCCTCCAATCGCTGTAACTTCCCACATAGGAGGTGATGTTCCCCTTCCCGTTAAATATCCAGAGACTGTCGGTCATACCCTCCAGAAAGGCCCGGTCATGTGAAACGACGATGACGCTGCCCTTAAAATGGCGTAAAAAGTCTTCCAGGAGGGCTATGGTTCCGATATCAATATCGTTGGTGGGTTCGTCAAAGAGGAGTACATTGGGACTGGCAATTAAAAGCCGTACAAGCTGCAGCCGCCGCCGTTCGCCCCCGGAAAGTTTCTCTATTTTTTGTGACTGCATCGGGCGTGGGTATCCAAAACGCTCAAGAAACTGTTCAGCGGTTAGTTCGGTACCATCATCAAAAGAAATACGTTCAGCGGCACTTTGCACATACTCCAGAATGCTTGCCCCACTATTTATGGAAGACCCGGTCTGGTCAAAATACCCTATTGCAACCGTTTCGCCCCGAACTACTGTGCCTGTATCGGGTTCAATAAGACCTGCAATCAGATTGAGCAGGGTCGATTTACCGCTCCCATTGGGGCCAATAATACCAATCCGCTCTCCCGCAGAAAGGGTATACGAAAATTCCTTGAAAACGGAGCGGCCTTCATAGGCCTTACTTACCCTTTGCAGTTCCAAGACCTTCCCGCCCAGGCGGCGCTGACCGGTTCTAAAGGCATCGGTCTTTGTCTGCGGGGCTTCAGGCCGGCCCTGCACCAGGTCCCGGATCCGTTCTTTTCGTTTTTTATCCTTCCCGCCCCGGGCTTTTGGACCCCGTTTGAGCCACTCAAGCTCTACCCTCAGTATAGCCTCCCGTCTTCGTTCCCGGGCTGAATCTATCTGGGCCCGTTCCTCTAGCCGTTCCAGATATTCACTGTAGTCTCCTGGATATTTGCTGACCCCCTGCCGGTCGATGTCGATGATGACATTGCAGACCGCATCGAGGAACCAGCGGTCGTGGGTAACCAGAACAAAGGCATTGCCGGACTGAACCAGCTTTTTCTCGAGCCATTCGATGGTATCGATGTCCAGGTGGTTTGTTGGCTCATCCAGAAGGAGCAGGTCCGCATTGCTGGCAAGACAGCGAACCAGGGCGACCTTTTTAATCATTCCGCCGGAGAGGGTTTCCATCGGAAGGCTTATATCAGGAATATCCAGCTCTGAAAGAAGCGAAGTGAATCGATGTTCAACCGTATAGCCGCCCCGTTCTTCCATTTCGTGGCTTAAGACACTTATGGTATCGCTCGGAATTGCAGGATCCTGTAAAGCCCGTTCATAGCGGTCGACCAGCTGAACCAGGGGATCCGTGGAACGGAATAGAAAGTCCCGAATCCGATCTCCGGTTTCCCATCGGGGGACCTGGTCCAGGATACTAACCTGAAGGCCCTTTTTTCGGATAATGGTTCCCTGATCCGTCTCCAGGGTTCCAGAAAGTATTTTAAGCAGGGTCGATTTGCCTGCCCCATTGGGACCCACAAAGCCGATATGTTCTTCCGGTTCTATGCTGAAGGATACATTGGAAAAAAGGGGTGTTTCTCCCAGGGTTTTGCTGACCGAATCCAGTGAAATGAGTGCCATAAGGAAGTTATAGCAGAAATTGATGAACTGGACACGGGGGTAGGGGGGCTGTGTTTGCGTTTAAGTAGTTCTGGAAAAGTATCCCTATTCGATGTATAGTAACAGCATGAATATTGATGACCCTGCTGTAGAACTGAATCTGAAGGAACTTTCCAGCACCCTGGCTGCCGCAACAGATCCGCAGCTTATAGAAGATTTTTTACGCAGCCTGCTTACCCCTTCGGAAACCGCGGATATTGCAGCCCGCTGGGCTTTAGTAAAGGCCCTGGATAACAAGGTCCCCCAGCGGGAAATAGCAAAGGAGTTGGGCCTCTCCCTCTGCAAAATAACCAGGGGATCCCGGGAGCTTAAAAAGCCCGATTCCCCCTTCCGGAAGATGCTGCATATTACGGACCAGTTAAAATCGTAGGTGTTCTTGTGCCTAAAGGGTCCCGACCTGGAAGGATTTTCTAAAAAGAATCCGTCTTCCCCGTTCCAGCCATACAACGATGATGGCTAATATAAAGCGGGGGACTACCGCCCAGAAGAGGGGGACGCCGATGGCCATAAAAAGCAGGGTATCCTCCAGGAGCGAGTGGCTGATACCCACATGATGATTAAAAAGATCCCCCTCGGATAGGCTCAGTTTCCCTGTCTCGACCCGTTCAATCATGATGGCAGATCCATAGGCTAACCCAATAATATTGGCTACGATCCAGAGGAAGCCCGTGGAAGGAGGAAGGCCCAAAAGCCTCATGAAGGGGCCGGTTATTTTGCCCAGGAGTTCCAGGAGGCCAAATTCCTCCATTACTTTCTGAACTGCCATAAGCACACTTACCAGGATGACTATTTTGATAATCAATTTACCCATCTGCAAGGCCCATGTTTCCAGAATAAGGGGTATGTCCTGAAGGTGCAGGGGCGGTGGTGGTGTAAAAGAAGCCGCCACTCCCGGGATTTTGCTTGCACCGAAGCCGGCGGGAAGGATATAATTAAGCAGGAAGGCCGCAACAAGGGCAGTAAAAATCCTGAGAAATACCATTTTTGTAGCTGAAGACCCTGTTTTCCGCATCACCGTGCTTTCTACAATGAGGTTGTGGGCGATAAGGCACATGACGGCCAGAATCGTTATTTCCCGCAGGGATAGCTGCAGGGTGCCGATAACCGCAATGGCGGAATAAATATTAAGAAGCAGTGCGCTGAGAAATACCAGGGAACTTTCACCGGGCAGGCCCAGGATGTGCATGAGCGGATCGAGGAGCCGGGATGCAACAAATAGTAAACCGGTTTTATCCAGCGCCAGAACCGCCAGCGAAACGGGGATCATGACGGATAGTAAAAAATGGATTGTTTGCAGAGAGGGTTTCCAGGCTTTGCCCAGGGCTGAAAAAAAACGATGGATGACTGATTTTTGATCCATGGGATGTATTAAGCGCCGAATATCGGTGCATTGTCAAGGCAATCATGCCGTATAGGGAGTTGAAGCACGAAGATGAAAGAAATGAGTCTAATTTCACAGGGAGTTCTTGGATACGGCTTTGTAAATCCCGAATATATCCCTGAAGGCGCCGATGAATACTGGCAGAGAAACCAGCAAATTGGTGAACGGGCTAAACAGTGGCGTAAACTGCGTTCCGATGAGATTGCTGTTTTAGTAAAAAACAACAATTTTTGCTCCAATTGGGACAATTTCTTCGTAAGCGACCCCTTTAATCCCCACCTTATTCGAAATTCTCAATTTTATGGTCTCGTTCGCCTCGGTGCAGTCCGGGATAACCTGCTCCAGTACCATGACTATAAAATACCGGCAGGTATTAGAGACAGCACCATCATATCCTGTGATATCGGCGACGACTGCGCCATTCAAAACTGTCCCTATATTTCACACTACATCATCGGAGACCAGGTTATTATCAGCCGGGTAGATGAAATTCAGGTCTCTAACCATGCTAAATTCGGCAACGGTATCCTTACCACTGGTGAAAGCGAGGATGTACGGGTCTGGATTGATGTGATGAATGAGGCGGGCGGACGCTCCATTCTGCCCTTTGTTGACATGATTCCCGCCGATGCTTACCTGTGGGCTGCCTACCGGGATGATGCCGCCCTGGTAGCTCAGCTTAAGGAAATAACCCAGCGGCAATACGGAGCCGGCCGGGGGCGCTATGGCACCATTGGTTCCTGGTCTGTCATTAAGGGCTGCGGCATCATAAAGGATGTGGCTATTGGGGACTGTGCCTATATAAAGGGAGCCAATAAACTTAAAAATCTGACGATTCTTTCCAGTGAGGATGAGCCAACCCAGATCGGCGAAGGGGTGGAACTGGTCAATGGCATCATCGGCTATGGGTGCCATGTTTTCTATGGCTGCAAGGCGGTTCGCTTTGTTATGGGCCGCAACAGCAACCTCAAATACGGCGCCCGGCTCATCCACTCCGTTCTGGGTGATAATTCCACCGTCTCCTGCTGTGAGATGCTGAATAATCTTATTTTCCCCGCCCATGAACAGCACCATAATAATTCGTTCCTTATCGCCAGTCTTGTGCAGGGCCAATCCAACATTGCCGCGGGGGCGACCATCGGGTCCAACCATAACAGCCGGGCCAACGATGGCGAAATCCGGGCAAACCGGGGATTCTGGCCGGGTCTGTCGGTAACACTTAAGCATCCAAGCCGGTTTGCATCCTATGTCCTCATCGCAAAGGGAGATTACCCCTACGAGCTCGACATACCCCTTCCTTTTGCCTTAGTAAACCATGATGTAGCCCGGGACCGGCTTGAGATCATGCCTGCCTACTTCTGGATGTACAATATGTATGCCCTGGAACGAAATGCCTGGAAGGCCGCTAGCCGGGATAAACGGGTGGTGAAAATTCAGAGAATTGAAACGGACTATCTTGCCCCGGATACGGCGGAGGAGATTCTGCATGCCATGGAGCTGTTGGAACTCTGGACCGGCCGGGCAGCCCTCTTTGCGGGGGGCGAAAACCCCGAGGCATACACCGAATCGGCCCTGCGGAACCTGGGAAGGAACCTGCTTTCCGCAGCGGAAAACCGTATGGGCGGTCTCGAAGTGTATGCCGAAGGTCTTGAACGGCATAAGCGACCTGCTCTTATTGTAAAACCCCGCAAGGCCTGGCGGGCCTATAACCGGATGTTGCGCTACTATGCCCTGAAAGGCCTCCTTGCCTACGCGGAAGCCCGCCCCGATGAGGCAGTCCCTGAACTTTTGGCTGAACTGGATGGGGAGTACAGTGCCCGGGGTAAAAAACGGGAAACGGGCTGGGTGAACCTGGGCGGTCAGATTGTCCCCGAGCCCAAAGTTGATGAGCTGCGGCGGGATATAGGCGAAGGAAAGCTCGACTCCTGGGATGCAATTCATGCCCGTTATGACGCCATGGCTGCAGAATATCTGCACGATAGGGCTATCCATGCCTGGGCTCTGCTCCTGGAACTTCCTCCAATGGATGGGGCTGCACCCTTTACCGCTGATGGGCTACTGCATGGCCGGGATCTAAAAACCTTGATAGCAGAAGGCCGGGAAATCAGAGGCTGGATTTCGAATGAGGTGTATAAAAGCCGGGCCAAGGATTGGCAGGATCCCTTCCGTAAAATCACCTTCCGCAATGATGCTGAAATGGAAGCTGTTTTGGGGCGGGTAGAGGACAACCCCTTCATCAATATGGCAAGAAAAGAAACAGAGGCCTTTGAAAAACGGCTGGATAGGCTGGAGCAGCGTTTCAAGGTGTGAGGTCCTACGTGTAAGGTTCTACGTGTGAGGTACAGCAGCCAACCCCGCATGATTTGTGGTCGCGGCTGCAGCAATGGCTCTACGATGAAAGCCCTAGTCCTGACTCAGGATGGCCTCCGCTACCCGGATGCCATCCATGGCGGCGGACATGATGCCCCCCGCATAGCCCGCCCCCTCACCTGCGGGGTACAGGCCCCGAATTGCCGATTGGCATGACTCATCCCGCAGTATCCGCAGAGGGCTCGAGGTCCTAGTCTCTACCCCGGTAAGGAGGGCGTCGGGCCGGTCAAAACCTGCGATGGACTTGCCAAAACGGCTTATGCCTTCCACAAGCCCCCGGCTTACAAAGTCTGGCAAACACTGGCGCAGGTTTGCCAGGCTCCAGGCTCTGGTTGCGGTGGGGTGTATTGCCCCGAGCTTTGTACTTGGTCGTTCCTCAAGAAAATCCTGCCAGAGCTGAACCGGCAGAGCATAGGTGGCTCCGGCAATACAGTACGCCGCCGCTTCCCAGTGCCGCTGAAATTCCACCCCCCCGAGTATCCCCGGATACCCGAAATCTTCTGGTCCCACGGCAACTACCATGGCCGCATTGGCATTTATTCCATCCCGGGCAAAATAACTCATCCCGTTACAGACCACGCCGCCCCGCTCGGAGCTTGCGTTTACGACGGTGCCTCCGGGGCACATACAGAAACTGTACACGCCCCGGTTGTCGCCGGTACGCCCTGCCAATCTGTAATCCGCCACCGGAAGGGCAGGGTGGTTCCAGAATCTGCCGTACTGGGACCGGGAAATCATCTCCTGGGGGTGTTCTATCCGCAGTCCGATGGCAAAGGCCTTCCGTTCCATTGGAACACCCTGCCTTGCCAGCATGGCAAAGGTGTCCCGGGAACTGTGACCTGGAGCAAGTACCAGGGTATCCGCAGGAATCCATTCGGACCCGTTCACGAGGACCCCGGTGAGCCTCCCCTGGGTAAGCCGGATATCATCGAGCCGGGTCCTGAAACGGAAGGTTCCTCCGAGTTGCTGTATCTTTCTTCGTAAACCCGCCACAACCTTTATCAGCTGATCCGTACCTACATGGGGTTTCGCCAGGATGCCGATCTCTGGCGGGGCTCCCGCGGCGATTAATTCCCGGATCACCTTGCGATTCCGTCCCCGTTCATCCTTAACCTGGGTGGTTAACTTCCCGTCCGAATAGGTTCCAGCCCCGCCTTCGCCAAATTGAATATTTGATTCGGGGTCCAGGTCTGCCCCTTCTGTAAAGGATCGGATTTTTTCATCCCTCACCTCCACAGGGTCACCCCGTTCAAGTACAATTGGGGCAAGCCCTGCTTCAGCCAAAATGAGGGCGGCAAAAAGCCCCGCAGGTCCGGTGCCGACCACGACTGGCGGTACGGGAAAGCTCCTTCGGGGCGTGGGGCCCGAGTAGATTGGTTCGGGGCCTACCGCAGTAGCCACCGAGGATGGAATTGTACACTGTTTTGTATGATCAATATCTGCTAATAGACCATAAACAATTTTTATATGTTCCTTGTCCCGTGCATCAATCGATTTTCGCTCTATTCGAAGTTCCCGCAGGGCATTGGGAGAAATTTTCAGCAATTTTACTACCCGTTTTCTCAATTCACCTTCATCGGCATCGGGCGAAAGACCGATCTGGGATATCCTATAGAGACTCATGGGAGCTCCAAAAATCCGGCGAGTTGTCAGATACGAAAAAACAAATCATAATACCAGTATATGAAAAGTATCAGTGATTATACCAGTACCACCTCCGCCATGGAGCTCTATACCTTTTTAGCAGAAGCTGTTCTTGAAGAACGGATTCAAACCTTCTCCGAGTTGATGGAATGGGTAGCCCCCTTGCCGCGGGACGCCCGTTTTAATGCGGTTATACCCCGGATTTTTAAGCTGCTCCGGAAATTGAACTGGGGCTTTTTCCGGGATATAGACCCCGAAACTTATCCAAAGATTTGGAAAGAAGTGGTTATCCCCCATAAGGAATTAAAACAGTTCGGTGATCTGAAGCGAAACCTTACTATTTCTGATGTCTATGTGGGAATTCTGGATCTGCATGGGTATACCAGATTTTGTGAGAAAAATAAAAATAACCTTTCCATGCTTCAGATGCTGGATGATATTATCCAGGTTGATTTACTGAACATTGCAAAATCCTACAATGTGGTGTTTCAGCGGCGCCAGGGTGATGAAATGGTACTGGTAGGCGCTTCTGCCTGTGATGTGCTGGCGGTAACTCTCCTTATTATCGATACCTTTGCAAAACGGCGCACCTTTAATGTGAATGAGCAGGCAGCCAATCACCGTACGGGCTATAAAATCATCCTGGAAGAGATGCATGTATCCGCGGGGATTGCGGGTGGCAAAAAATTTACCCCCTTCATCATCACCAAAGACGGGGATCTCTCTGGGGGTGTCATTAATACGGCAGCCCGGCTTCAGGGACGGGCCAATGAATTGTCGGGTTCCCGTTCCATGATTCTTGTCAGCAGAACCGTTTTCACTAACTTCACCAGTGAAATGAAGGCAGCTCCTCACCCCTTCTTTACCAAAACACCAATCAAGTTTTTTGATTCAGGCTGGATAAGCTTTAAGGGCATTTCGGTAGCGGTCCATGAGGTACTATATACCGAACAGGATATGCGAAAGCTCCTGTATGAGGTCCAGATGACCGACCTCTATCGTGCCATAGAAGGGGGTCTCTGGAAGGATGGTATTTTTATCTCCCTCCTGTCCTTGATTTCCAAGGTCCTGCGGACCATACCAAAAATCCGCATTGATGTTACAGAACAGGGGACCACCAGGACTCTTATAAATGAAGACCTCATCACATTTACCCAGGATACCCTTTCCACCTTCCGCCTTGCCCAGGATTACCGGAAAGCCCTTCATAATCTGGAAACTTTGGTTGGGTATTTAGATGAAATACCCCGTTTCGATCCCCTCTGTCTGGAATATGCCCATTCGATCCTCTATGAATACAGGAAAATACTCGCCCGTTATGAAGAACGGATTGAACCTAAAATTGAAGATAAGGTCCCTACGGTGCTGCCTGCTAAATACCGAACCCTCTATGAGGAAGGCCGCCGCGGTGCGGAGGTGTACCAAAAACTGCGGGAACGGCTGTACCAGACCCTGACCCCTCTGGAAATCTCCCTGCTCTGGTCCAGTGTTATCGACAGCCTCCAGCAATCCCTGGATGTTTCGATCCATTCGGGGAAAAAATAATAATAGTACAACTACTGCATGTACATCTAAGGCTGCTCTTTCAAAACTCCCTGGGTTTTGAAAGAGCCTCTTTTTTTTAAAAAAGCCTTGACATCTATGTATTTTTGTATTAGTGTACTAAGTACATAGTACACTATGTAGGAGATTTTATGTTAGAAGTCAAGAATCTTAATTTTGGTTATGGAAAACAACAGCTCTTTAAACAGCTCAGTTTATCCGTACAGCCAGGGCAGATAGTCGGTCTGCTTGGTCTTAACGGGGCTGGAAAAACCAGTCTGTTAAAATTGATCGCCGGAGCTTTATATCCCCAGGGGGGTGAAATCACCCTGTATGGGAGATCCACCGGGCATCGACATCCCGATGTACTTGCGGATATCTATTTTGTTCCCGAAGATCCCTGGGGGCCGGCTTTAACTCCAGAGGCATGGCTGGATCGTTTTGGGGTTTTCAGGCCCGCCATGAATCGTTCCCTTTTTTATTCACTTCTGGAAGAGTTCCAGGTAGATAAGGGGAAACTCATTTCCCGTATGTCCTATGGCCAGCGGAAAAAGTGTGCCTTAGCCCAGGCGATGGCCAGCGGCAGCCGCCTCATTCTGCTTGATGAGCCGACCAATGGTCTGGATATACCTTCTAAGGCACAGTTCCGCCGGTCCCTTTCGATGCTGGATCTTCAGGAGACCATGTTTGTTATTTCGACCCATCAAGCCCGGGATCTGGAAACAGTCCTGGATCCTATCTTAATTATTCATGAGGGGGCCCTGCTCTGTAAATTCCCCGCTGCAGTTGTACATGAGCGGTTTTCTGTCCGCAGGGTAGAAAGCCTTCAGGGCTTGCCGGTGGTATATGCAGAGCAGGGTGCCTTGGGGTACCAGGCGCTGCTTGCAGAACCTGGTGCCGGGGCAGACCTGGAGATGCTCTTTACTGCAGCAATCCATAATCCCGATGCATTCAGAAAAGCCCTTGAAAAGCAAGGTGAGAACATACCACAGGAGATACTTTAAGATGAACAAAGAAATCTATCAGCAACCCTATTCTGTTAAGCGCTTATACTTTTTAGTGAGAAATCGTCTGTTAGATGACATCAGCCCGATTCTTATCGTTGCAGCCGCTTTCCTTGCCTTAAACCTGCTGTTTTTGCTCTCTGCTCACCAATATACCCCTGGAACTGTAGGCAGCTGGGCCCTCATCATAGCTGTCGGCGGCATTTTCCTTGCGGGTAATGGGTTTTCGAAGATGCATGATGGCAAGGCCGGTACCGAATGGCTGCTTCTGCCGGCAAGCACTCTGGAAAAATATACCGCAGCGCTGGTCATGTACCTTATTGTGTATCCTGTCTTTGCCGCCCTGCTTGCATTTTTCGAAAGCCTGATATGCTCTGGCATTGGGTACCTGATGCATAAAAGTTCACTATGGCTTTTTAACCCCCTTACTGCAATTATCTGGGAACATTATCTTAATTATGCTTTTTTCGTGGTACTTGCCTTAGCAGGATCTGCCCGTTTCCGTAAATTTGCTGTGGGTAAAACAGCGGCAATCATGGTGAGTTTTATGCTTCTGGCTTCACTCTTGCTCGTGCTTGGGGCCCTTTTGTTCGATTCTGAGGGCAGACAAATACTGTATAACGGAATCAGGGGACATTCAATTGAAATACAACGGCCCCTTACTCTATCGAAAGAAAGCTCGTTGAAAATTCTGGGTAATATCTTTCTCGTAGGCACCGGACTCTTTGCCCTGGTCTATGGTTATGCGTTAGTCCGTGAAAAGGAGGCCCGTGATGAAGTTCAATGAGGACCGGCCGATCTTTGAGCAGATTTCGCTCCTGTTGGAAGATCGTATTCTGGCCGGATCCTTTACTGAATCGGGTCGACTCCCTTCGGCACGGGAACTTGCCGCATCGCTGGAGGTGAATCCGAATACCGCCAGCCGTTCTCTGCAGCTGCTGGCTGATCAGGGCCTTGCCTATGCCGAACGAGGCGCAGGGTATTTTGTAGCACCGGGGGCAGCGGAAAAAATCAGAACCATGAGACGGGAGCGTTTTTTTTCTGAAGAACTCCCCCGAGTGTTTGCAATGATGGAAAGCCTCGGAATTCAGATTGATGAACTGGTGCCCCACTGGAAAAACTTTATACAAATGAGGAAAGAGCCATGAAAGTGATAAAATTAAGTAGCAAAGTATTACTGTTTTATGGGTTGTTTTGTGTTTTATTGTATTTCTTTACTATTTTATTGTTAATTAAATAATTAGTAAATTTATTTACATTGGACCTGTTTGGTGGTACACTACAGGTCCAATATGGGGAAATACTATGGAATATACGATTACACAGCACAATTTTTTTGAAATCTATGATATTGAAAGTACAGAATATTCCCCAAATAAATGCGTATTAAACGATACCACTACTGGTGTTTGGTTTTATCAAGCAGACTGCATCGAGTTTATGGATATATTAATTCAGAAATTTCCTGAAGGAAAATTTGATCTTATCTTTGCAGACCCTCCATATTTTTTATCCAATGGCGGTATTACATGTCATGCTGGCAAAATGGTAAAGGTTGATAAAGGTTCCTGGGATAAATCTCAAGGACCTGAACTGAATCATGAATTTAATCTGAATTGGCTTTCGCGGTGTCAAAAATTACTTAAACCTAATGGTACAATATGGGTTTCTGGAACCCATCATGTAATTCACTCTGTAGGTTTTGCCATGCAGCAACTGGGAATGAAAATTTTAAATGATATAACATGGGAAAAACCTAATCCTCCACCAAATCTATCCTGTCGCTATTTTACTCATTCAACTGAAACTATTATTTGGGCTGCAAAGAACGAGAGATCAAAACATTGTTTTAATTATGATGTTATGAAAAAAATGAATTCGGATAAACAAATGAAATCTGTTTGGACAATACCTGCTCCTTCTGCTGAAGAAAAAGTTTTTGGTAAACATCCAACACAAAAACCAATTCAGTTGTTAAACCGAATTATCCTTGCCAGTTCTTTGCCGGGAGACTTGGTGTTTGATCCTTTTGCCGGCAGTGCGACTACGGGAGTATCTGCAATACGAAATGGCCGTAAATTTGTTGGATGTGAACTTGAGGATGAATATATTACTATTGCTATACAAAGAATTAATAATGAAATTGTAAATCGAGGCTTTTTAAAAAGCAACCTTTAAATCAGAAAAATCTGAGTAAACTTTCCCAGCGCCAGGCCTGATTCCCGCTGTTCTGCTCCGGAGAGGGTTATTGCATCTGAACGGCGGAGTGTTTTAAACACCTTTTCCGCGGGGAGGTCCTCTCCGAGCTTTGCTGAAAAGGGGATGCGGCCTTCGTCTCCGCAGAGAATGAGCCGGGTCCGGCCGGCCTTGTTCAACATGGGCTCCGAAACAACCCTATAGGGCCCGCGCTGATTGATGACTCCAACTGAATTTTCAGATCCTGTGACTTTTGCGGGCCCTGCAGTTTGTGCGGTGTCTGTAGATTGTGTGGCCTCTGCGGATTGCGCGTGCCCTGTGACTTTTGCGGGCCCTGAAGTGCCACCAGTCCCTAAGGTTGTATCGGGCCCTGCGGCTTCTGCAATCTCCGCAGGCTGGCCGGAGTCATGGACCCTGTCCTTGGTTCCTGACTCTGCCGTTCCAGGTCGGCTTAAAACCAGGGCTGTGGTTTTAACCAGATCCTTGTCGAGGCCGGTTCTTCGTTCAAGCTCCTGGACCGTTCTTGGCACTTTCCAGGTAAAATCGCTGTGGCAGGTCTGGTTGGGCTGGGTTAGCGCAGGACAGGCTTTTTGGGTAAAACAGGGGGCAAGCACCCGCCATCTATGACCCAGCAGCCAGTCCCGGAGTGCCAGCAGGTCCCGGCCTGTACTGAGCAGGGCCGGTTCCAGAATAAGGATGATACCCCCCGCTGCAAGCTGTGTTCCCAATGCATCGATAAGGGCTGCCCGCTGTTCCACCCTGTCGGAGGCATCCTTCCAGAGCTCGTTGAGGAGATGCCCAATGACGATACAGTGAAAGGGCCCTTCTGGAATTGGATCGGTCCCGGCCCGCCAGGGTGCCACCCTGTTCAACCGGTAACCTGCCCCATCGGCAAGCCGCTCTGCCGCAGAAAGCGAGAGGATACTCTGGTCGCAGGCGGTAATTTCGATGTTTTTTGCTATGGTTTTGTTCATCCCGCTGAACCAGTCCGCTGCGGCGATTGAACAGGGGGCAGGCCCGGAACCCAGGTCAAGAATTCGGAAGGTTGTGTTTGCATCCTCATAGAATAGGCCGCTACGAGCTGTCCCTGGGGCAGTAATTCCTTCGGGTTTATGGTCGGAGTTCTGAGCCCCTAGTGCTCTCAGGGCCATATCGAGCATACCCCTGGTCTGGGTATAGGAAGTAAACCAGTAAAAAAGCAGATAGGCCCCCAGCCTCCGGCCTTCGTCCATATAGGCGGAGGCGATGAGCCTTCGTTCCCCTGTAAGTCCCCGCTGAAGGGCTAAAAGGTCCGCCGCAGCCCGGTCTAACTCAGCAGGGCTGAGCCTGTCCGCAGCCCGGTCTAACTCAGCAGGGCTGAGCCTGTCCGCAGCCCGGTCTAACTCAGCAGGGCTGAGCCTGTCCGCAGCCCGGTCTAACTCGGCGGGGCTGAGCCTGTCCGCGGCTGGGGTGTTTTTACGCCTGTCCGTAGCTTGAGCATTGTCAAACTTGTATGTCCCTGGCAGTTTTTTAAGCCTATCCGCGGCTGGCGCAGGGCTGACCCGGGACGCCTTATGGCTGCCCCGGGAACCCTGGAATTCCTTCCCGGGGCTCTGCTGCAGGGCCCGCCACTCCCGGATGAGCCGTTTTTCCCAGATGGCGAGTTCCGTCAAGTATTTATTCCTTCGCCCAGAGCTGAATGAGTTCCAATACGGTCCTGGAAGCAGCCACCATGTCCGACAGAGAAGCCCATTCGGTTCTGCTGTGGTAATTATGGCCGCCGGTATACACATTGGGCGTCGGGATGCCCATCTGGGTCAACCGGGACCCGTCGGTCCCTCCCCGGATAGGTTTAAGGTAGGCCTTTACGCCTGCCTTTTCGGCAGCCTGTTCCAGAAGTTCCAGGACCCGGGGATGTTCATCAATCTTTTCTTTCATATTGATGTACTGAAGCTGGGGTTTTACTTCGACCCTGCCGCCGGGGAAGAGGGCCTCCACGGTTTTGCCAAAGAGTTCCAGGGCCGCAAGGCGGCGGTCTATTTCTTTCTGGTCAAAGTCCCGGATATACACCTCAAGGGATGCCTCTTCCAGGTCGCCCTTGATTTCGATGGGGCAATAGTAGCCGTAGTAGCCATCGGTAGCTTCAGGACTTTCCGACCGGGGCAGCAGGGTCGCATAGGTGGCGGCCATCATGGTTGCGTTGGCAAGTTTGCCCCTGGCCTGTCCGATATGAATCGCCTTTCCGTGGCAAAGGACATCAATCTTATAGGCCGTAAAACATTCAACTTCCAGTTCTCCTGCGGGTCCCCCATCCAACGTATAAAAGGCGGTTGCTTTAAAGGCTGAAAGGGGAAATTCCGGGAGCCCCTTGCCGGTTTCTTCGTCCGGAGAGAATACAATCTCAAGGGGACCATGGGCAATCTCGGGGTGGCTTTGCAGGTAGTCTAGCGTTGCCATGATTTCTGCCACCCCTGCCTTGTCGTCGGCTCCGAGCAGGGTGGTCCCATCGGTATGGATTATCGTATCCCCAATCCGTTTTGCCAGGGCCTCATCCTTTGCGGGGTCCAGGCTGATTCCGTCCTTTAAGGGGATGACTGAACCATCATAGTTTTCCGTGATGATGGGATGCACATCCTTGCCGCTTACATCGCTGGCCGTATCCATGTGGGCCATAAAGCCGATGGTTGGAGCCTTTTCATAGCCTGGCGTGGCGGGAAGCCGGGCGATTACATAGCAATGGTCCGTAAGTTCAACCTGTTCTATACGAAGGCTTTTAAGCTCATCCACCAGAACTTTTGCCAGGTCCCACTGGCCGGCTGTAGAAGGGGTTTCCGGGATATGACGGTCACTGGTGGTCCATATCTGGACATATTTGGTGAACCGTGGAATGAGGCGGTTTACCATATCGGTATCCGCCAGTCGTTGGGTAAATGTATTCATACCTATACTATGCTCATTACGGGCGGTCTCGTAAAGGGTCTGTGTATCTGTTTTACTTGCCTTGTTTACTCATCAATCTGTATATTATTATCTATAATGATAATACCAAAATATCCTGATTTTATACCCATAGGGCTGGAACTCAAGGACGATCTTTACCCGCGGCTGAATATGACCCCTGACGGGGTTTCGGAATTTACCTTTTCTAACCTTTACCTGTTCCGGAAACGGTACAATTATCGGTTGTCCCATGATGATAATACGCTCATTATTTCGGGAGAACGGGATGGAAAAAGATTTTTTATGACCCCCTGTTCTATTCCTTCCCGGGATATCATCGAGGATCTTTTTAAGAACCATGATTATTGGAAGAATCTTTCCGATACCGTACTTTGCTCAAACTGTATTAATCTGCAGGACTGGGGAATAGAACATAAAGAAGACCGGGATAATTTTGATTATCTCTACCTGAGAAAGGACCTGGCGGAGCTTTCGGGCAAGAAATACCACAAGAAGCGCAATCTGGTAAACGCCTTTATCAACTCCTATACCTACGAAGAACGACCGCTGACCCAGGACATGGTTCCCCAGGCTCTCTATGTGCTGGATGAATGGTGTAAGGAAAAAAACATAGAAGGGGACTATGTGGCTGCAAAGGAAGCCCTGGAACGATTTGAATATCTGGGGCTCAAGGGTGCCATGTATTATGTAAATAATGAACCGGCGGGCTGGTGTCTTGGTGAAAGTGTTGCCAAGGGGCGGATGTTTGCGATTCATTTTGAAAAGGGGCTCGAAAAATTCAAGGGGATTTACCAGTTTATCAATCAGGCCTTTGCTTCGGCGTTGCCGAAACATTACCTCTATATCAACCGGGAACAGGACCTGGGAGATGAGGGCCTCAGGCAGGCCAAAATGACCTACCGTCCCTGTGGTTTTGTGAGAAAATATATCGGTACTAAGGTAACTGCCACCCTTTAAGCCCTGTATATTCGATTTTTAGGCTACAGCGATCCTATTCAGCCGGTTTATCAAGCCGGTTGCAGGGTCCCTTCGCTGAACCAGTATTCCCGGTCCCGCTCCAGGAGCGTATAGGTGGCGCCGGGGGCGTTCTTTTCGAGGGATGTCCTGAAGGGTTCCGGGTTCAGGGAATTGTGGGGGAATAGGTCCCAGTGGGCGGGTACCACATAGCGGGCATGGGCTGCCCCGGCGAGCCTGCTGGCTTCCCAATGGGAGAGGTTCCCATACCCCGCATTGATGCAAACCGCCATCACGTCCGGACCTGGCTCCTGTGTTTCTGCTCCCAGGCCTGGGGCGGTGCTGCCGGTCTCGGCCTGCCATTCCCGGATGGTTTTTACGACTGCTTCTGCGGCCAGCATGGGGAGGGTGTCGCACCAGGCCGTGTCCCCCGTGTTCCAGAATGTGCTCCCATCGCTGAACTGGAGCAAATAGCCCAGGTGATTAAGATCCGTATCATCGGTGGGTAAGGCGAAGGTTGCCTTTACCCGAAGACCCCGTTCACCGGTTCCCCGCCGTATCTGTTCTGCCGCGGCCAGCACGCCGGGTTTGCTGTAAAAAGTAATTTCTTCACCGGGATGGATGAGCCTGAGCCGTTCTGCAGAAATTCCCGCCTTTTCTGCCACCCTGAGGGCGTCCCGGGGGCCCGCTACCCGTATGTGTCGTTTGGCTGCCAGGGCCCGCAGTGTTTCCGGGTCCGCATGGTCGCAGTGGGAATGGGTTAAGAGGACCAGGTCCACATCCAGGTTTTCCGGCGCAATAGGTGGGGGAAAGAGGCGGCTCTTTGCGGTAGGTTCCTTGCTCTGTCCGCGGGTGGCGCACCAGTCACTTAAATAGGGGTCAATGGCGACAGAAAAGCCCCGGGCATCCATCAATATAAATGAATTCTGCCCTAAAAAGCGCAAAGAAAATCCAGTCTCTTTCATCATTTCTGCTTCAGCTCCTTAAGTATTATTATAATGCTTCTCTTTATAATATCAAGATTTATGATAGCAAAATCCACATTTTCCTTGCTAAATCTCCAATCTGGTATATACTATCAATGCTATGGCATATACCATTCTTGTGATCAATCCCGGCTCTACCTCAACTAAAGTAGGGGTTTATCGGGATGAAGAGACGGTCTTTACGTCCAGCGTTTCCCACTCGGTCGAAGCCCTTGCTCAATTTGACACCGTTGCGGATCAGATGGAATTCCGGGAGCAGGCGATTCTGGATCTGCTGGACACCCATGTGATTGACCTTAAGGCAATTGATTGTATTGTAGCCCGCGGGGGCTTGGTAAGACCCCTGCCCCATGGAACCTACCGGGTTAATGAAAAAATGAAGGAGGACCTGCGTACCGCCTGTTATGGTGGTCATGCCTCTAACCTGGGGGCCCTCATCGCCGATGATTTGGCTACGAAGCTTGGGGTTCCTGCCTATATCAGCGATCCAGTGGTGGTCGATGAACTGGATGATGTGGCCAGGCTTACGGGTATAAAGGGGATAAAGCGGCGCTCCATTTTCCACGCCCTGAATCAGCGGGCGGTGGCTCTCCGCTATGCGAAGTCCCATGGGTTGCGTTATGATGACATAAATCTCATTGTTGTCCATATGGGCGGGGGGGTGACCGTAGGGCTTCACCGCAGAGGACGGGTTACCGATGTGAATAACGGGCTTGATGGGGAAGGTCCCTTTACTCCCGAACGGGCAGGTACCATTCCTGCGGGGGCCCTGGTGGGCCTTTGTTTTTCCGGGGATTATACCGAGCATGAGGTGCGAAAACTGCTCACGGGTCATGGTGGTTTTGTGAGTCTTTTAGGTACCAATGATATGCGGGAAGTGGAACGCCGGGTAAGCGAGGGGGATGAAGAGGCGGCTCTGGTCCTTAATGGGTTTATCTACCGGGTTGCAAAAGAGGTAGGATCCCTGGCGGCTGCTGCGGATGGTAAAATCGATGCTATTTTGCTGACCGGCGGTATTGCCCATGATACCCATGTGGTGCAGGGGATTACCAAAAAGGTTTCCTGGATTGCACCGGTAGAGGTGTTCCCTGGAGAGGGCGAACTGGAAGCCCTCCGCGATGCGGGTCTTCGGGTCCTGCGGGGCGAAGAAATTCCCGTAGAGTATTAAACATACAGCCGAGGTAGTAGCGTGAAAACAATAGCTGAACTCATTCAAAGGGCCAAAACCCTTTCTGCAGAAAAGGGGCGGGTCCGTATTGCGGTAGCCGCTGCCCAGGATGAGGAAGTCCTGGTTGCGGTGGATGCTGCCAGGAAGGATGGTCTCGCAGATGCAATTCTGGTTGGAGACCGGGCCTTAATTGGTGCCATCGCCAAGGAGCATGGTATTGATCTTTCCAACTATCAAATAGTGGATGAAGCCGATGTGGTTCGTGCTGCCGCTCTGGCGGTGGACCATGTGCGGCGGGGGGATGCGGCCTTTGTGATGAAGGGGATTCTGGATACTTCGGTTCTGCTTAAGGCGGTTCTTAATAAGGAGACGGGGCTGAATGCGGGCCGTCTGGTGAGCCATGTGGGGGTAGCAGAATCGCCCAATTATCATAAATTGTTCCTCATGACCGATGCGGCAATCAATATTGCGCCTACCCTGCAGGAAAAGGTTGATATCATTAAGAACGCCGTTGACTGCGCCCGTGCTCTGGGGATTGCCAGTCCTAAGGTAGCCCTGCTGGCGGCGGTGGAAAAGGTGAATCCCGACAAGATGCCCTGCACCATGGATGCGGCTATCCTTACCCAGATGAATCGTCGGGGGCAGATTAAGGATTGTATAATCGACGGGCCCCTGGCACTGGATAATGCGATCAGTGCTGAATCGGCCCGGATAAAGAAAATCGACAGCCCCGTGGCGGGTGATGCGGATATTCTGGTGGCACCGGACATAGAGGCGGGAAATATCCTGTACAAGGCGGTTATTGATCTGGGAGGGGCCAGGGGAGCAGGGCTTGTCATGGGAGCCGGTGCTCCGGTGGTGCTGACCAGCCGGGCCGATACGGCG
The DNA here is from genome assembly GCA_012517385.1 of Treponema sp. GTDB lineage: Bacteria > Spirochaetota > Spirochaetia > Treponematales > Breznakiellaceae > Gracilinema. Next base: position 50,966 of record JAAYUZ010000053.1, read on the forward strand.
GAGACCAAGCATGCATCCATTGCCCTGGCGGTGCTGGTTGCATTTAGTCAGAAAAGCGAGACTTTGCCAAAACTCAGATAGTTTTGATAGAGCAACTTCACGAAGTTGCTGTTCTTCGGGATAGTTTCCCATGGACTTATATGTCCTGGTGAAGGCTGTCCTAAAAATATGGTGCTTCTGAAAACTCCAAATTTCAGGAGCCTGCTCATGATAAGGAGGCCCTATGGCTAAGAGAGGAAAGGTTGTCATTGACCGGGAGATGTGCAAGGGATGCTACCTCTGTGTTCGCGCATGTCCATCCAAGGTCCTTGAGCCGGATACCACCCCCAATTCGACAGGAACATACCCGTCCTTTGCAAAGTATATGGAGAAATGCATTGCCTGTGGTAACTGTTATCAGGTATGCCCCGATGTTTGTATCGAGGTATATGAGCTGGAAGGAGGCGAGGCATGAGCGAAGAAAAACTTCTAATGAAAGGAAATGAGGCTATTGCGGAGGCTGCTATCCGGGCTGGTTGTACCGCCTACTATGGGTATCCTATTACACCCCAAAATGAGCTCACCGCCTACATGGCAAGGCATATGCTTGCAAGGGGCCGGATCTTTATTCAAGCTGAAAGTGAAGTGTCAGCCATCAATATGGTATATGGTTCCAGTGCTGCTGGTGCCCGGGCCATGACCAGTTCCAGCAGTCCCGGGGTGAGCCTGAAACAGTAAGGAATTTCCTATGCTGCTGGTGCAGATATTCCCCTTGTGGTGGCCAATGTGGTCCGGGGCGGCCCTGGTCTTGGTTCTATCGCTCCCAGCCAGGCGGACTATTTTCAGTCTACCCGTTGCGGCGGCCATGGAGATTATTACACCATCGTCTTAGCGCCAAAGAGTGTCCAGGAAGCGGCTGATCTTACCTATCTTGCCTTTGATCTGGCGGATACCTGGCGGATACCGGTCATACTCCAGGCCGATGGGATGATCGGGCAAATGATGGAAGGTGTGGTTCTTCCCCCCGAACGGGACCTTAAGACACTCCCGAAACGGGACTGGGCGGTAGGGTATCAGGCAGGGACCGGACGGGACGCCCGGCATATATCGTCCCTGGATCTGGTTCCAGAAAATCTCGAAGCCAAGGTCCGGGCCCGGTTCAAACGGTATGAACAGATAAAAGCAAAGGAAGTCCGTTACGAGTTAATCGGTGAAGATGCGGACCTGTATATGGTCGCCTATGGAACTTCTGCCCGGGTCTGTCTCGGTGCTAAAAAACTGGCAGATAAGGCGGGCATTAAACTGGGTCTCTTCAGGCCCATTACCCTCTGGCCCTTCCCTGAACTGGCTCTGTCCAAACTGGCTGAAAAGGGCAAGCCCTTCCTCACCGTAGAAATGAGTATGGGCCAGCTGGTTGAAGATGTCCGGCTTTCGGTTCTTGGCCGCGCACCGGTTCACCTTTTGGGCCATTGCGGCGGAGTTATTCCCACAGAAGAAGAAGTCTTCGCAGAGGCGAAGCGTATCCTCGGGAGGTAAGACATGAAAAAACTCTACGGGCACCCCGAGAGCCTTAAAACGGTTTCGACAAAATACTGCGCCGGTTGCGGACACGGGGTTATACACCGGCTTATTACCGAAGTTATTGATGAAATGGGATTGCAGGAAAAGTCAATTATCACCAATCCGGTAGGTTGTTCTATCTGGGCGGACCTCTACTTCGATTTTGATTCGGTTCAGCCGCCCCATGGCCGTACTCCTGCGGCTGCTACGGGTATTAAGCGGGTATTACCGGATCATCTGGTCATTTGTTACCAGGGAGACGGGGACCTGGCTGCTATTGGTACTGCAGAAATTATCCATGCGGCGAACCGGGGTGAAAAGTTCACGGTTATCTTTGTGAATAATGCTATTTATGGCATGACCGGCGGTCAGATGGCCCCAACTACCCTGGTTGGTCAAAAGGCAACCACCGCCCCATTGGGACGGGACCCTATCGATGCCGGCATGGGCTACCCTATTCAGGTTTGTGAACTGCTGGCAACTCTGGGTGGGACGAGATATCTTGCCCGCGGTGCAGTTAATACACCCGCCAATGTGCGGAAAACGAAACAGTATATCAAGAAGGCCTTCCAGGCTCAGATGAATGGTATCGGATTTACCCTGGTAGAAATTCTTTCCCAGTGTCCCACAAACTGGGGAATGGAACCGGTAGACGCGGTGGACTGGCTCGAAAAAAATATGATTCCCTACTATCACCTTGGGGAGATTAAGAATGAGCTGGAAGGTGCTGCTGCGGGCGCTGCAGCAGCCAGCGTTGCTGATAGGGGGGCAGCGCCAGCCAGTACTGGTGGAACTGCAGGTGCTGGTGAAGGCTTAGGCGGAGCTGCTGCAAAGGGGGCTGCACGATGACAGAAAAATCTTTTTTTGCCGGATTCGGCGGCCAGGGAATTATTTCCTTAGGGCAAATCTGGGTCTATCTGGCTATGGAAGAGGGGAAAAATGTTACCTTCTTCCCCTTTTATGGAGCTGAAAAACGGGGTGGTATCGCCCGGGCTGGAGTCATTGTATCGGATGAAGAAATTGCCAGTCCTCTCGTGACGACCCCTGATTCGGTGCTTGTCATGAATCCTGATTCGCTTCCGCTGTGCGAAAAGATGCTGAAGGCCGATGGCCTTATGGTAATCAACTCAACCCTGGTGAAAACCGATCCCAGCAGAAAGGATATCCGGGTTGTAAAAGTAGAAGCTCAGGCAATAGCGGAAAAAATCGGAGATGCAAAAATTGCCAACATGGTTGCCCTGGGAGCCCTGGCAAAGTTAACCGGAGCCCTCAAGCTAACTGATACGGAACGGATCCTGAAAAAGTTCTTCCCTGAAACAAAACACAAGTTTATCCCAATGAATCTGGAAGCAATAAAGGCAGGATTTAACGCTGTTTAGGATTGCATAAGGCTCATCTGGTAGGGCTGGCTCTTGTATGGATGGTACAAGGGCCGGCCCTTTATTTTGCATTTACAACCTTCCATACCCGTTCGACCCGTTTAAGATTGCTGCTGGTTTTTAAGATCAACTTATACTGCCCAGTTTCAGTTAATATAATCGGATCCAGTTCAATAGACGAACCAGCTTTTATGCTTATTCTATCCTGTCGTATGGTTTTTGATTTTGATGGGTCCAGATCCATTTTATAAAAAAGCACTTCAAAGATACCGTCTTTGCCGGTATTATTGCTCACGATAAACTGCACCCCGCTGCCAACCTGGGCGGGGATCTTATCGGTGTAGATCACCGGTTCGTTGGTAATAGAAAATGAAATGGTATCGATGGGAATCTCATGTTTCACCGGCCCCTGACTGACTGGTTCCTGGCTGGCCGGCCCCGGATTTGTCTTCTCCGGTTCTTTTTTAACAGTTCCGGTATCAGAAATAAAACTGCGGACACCGATAAGTCGGGGGCCGAAATATGTATCATTCAATGTGGAGATGAGCACTCCCGTCCGCGGTCCCTGGGAAACTGCGTGGATCATCCTGGTTGTATCAATAAGGAGTGCCACGTGGCTTGGGAAGCCTCCCGCTGTGTCAAAGACGAGAATATCCCCCGGTTGTGCCTTTGCAAGGGGGACTGGTGCACCGATAAGCCATATCTGACGGGATGAACGGGGAAGTGTGATCTGGGCAGCTTCGCGATATACAAAGCCTACAAAACCGGAACAATCAAAGGCTGCTGGAGAGGCTGCTCCATACATATAGGGAACGCCGGTATATTTCATTGCAGTTGATACGATTGCGGTGCGCAGGGCCCTACTTGTATCAAGAGCAGAAAGCAGATGAAAGGGGAATAAAAAGAGGAGTAATGTAATATGGAATCTTGGAACAAGTCTGAATCTCCAGACTGAATAATTCTGCATTGCTATGCCTTCGTTATATAGTATACAGCGATTTCTACCAGATTCCTTGGCTCTATACAAGGCTTCATCGGCACAGGCAATACTTTCTTGAATATCTTGCTGGTAGGTGCTTGTATAAATACCAATACTGACTGTTACCGAAACTTCAGGATGTTCTTTAAATGTAAGGTTTTGAACATGTTCCCTGATACGTTCTGCAACTGTTAATGCTATTTTTTCATCCGCTCCGTGGAGCAGTATAAGTATTTCGTCCCCGCCGTATCGGCAGCTGATATCATGGGATCGGAAGGCTTCTTTGCAGGCTGTAGCCACCCCTACCAATACGGAATCGCCGAACAGATGTCCATAATTGTCGTTTATGGTTTTAAAGTGATCAATATCAATCATTAATACAGAAAGACTTTCATCCGGTTTTGTTTCCAGAAGCATGCGATTTAGCCGGGCATGAAAAGCCCTCCGGGTCGGTAATCCGGTAAGCCAGTCTGTAGCTGCTTCCTGTTCGCTGATTTTGTACCGCAGGGCATTGGTAAAAGCAACACCCGCCTCTTCTGAGAAAAGTATGGCGGTTCCTATCTGCTCCTGGTTAAAAAAGTTCTGATCCTTTGCATAAAACTCAATAGATCCGACTATTGTGTTTTTTCGCATGATTGGCACAAGGAGTACACTGCGATAGGGCCCTGTGACCGGTGTGAACACCTGTGGGGTTATAAGTCCTTTTGATGTAAAATTACCTAAAGGAATAGGGATATGTTTAGGGTCCATTTGAGAAGAAAATCCAGAAGCTGCAAGAAGTATTGCTTCGTCCTCTTCATAAATTCGCACTGTCGCTGCATCGAAGTTTAAAAGACGGGATGCCTGATAAATCATCTGTTCAGCCGCTTCATGGGGATCTAAGGTTGTACTTAAGATGGTTGTAGCATTCCGAATCTCTTCCGATCGCTGTAAAAGCCGGCGATACTGTTCAGCTTGCTTTTTATAAGCTTCTAACTCCATAATAAGATCGGTTATATCTACGTCCCACCCTACATAGAGCCGGGGAATTTGTTTGTCCGATCTTTCCAGCACGAGAGCCCGGTGCCGCAGTGTTCTATATTCCCCCGATCTGGATTTAATTCGATATTCTCCTTCCCAATGATCACTTTCACCGCTTATAAGACGACGATGGAATGCGGTCGTCCGTTCTAAATCTTCCGGGTGGATGAACTGAAGCCAGGTGTCATACTTCATTTCCCGGTCCGTATAACCTAAGTTTTTCCAGATTGTATTGGGTATTGCTTCGCCGGTTTCATAATTCTTGACAAATACACCAGTCCCCTTGAGAAGGGTGAGCAGATGTGGAGATTTTAGAGTCTTTTGTTTTAATGGTAATTTTTTAATATGTAAGGGTTTGCTCATCATTGATTTATTATAAACCTAATTTTCTGGATGTAAAGATAGGAATTATAAATTATACTAAAGCCATGCCGAGGATGAAACTATCAATCCGAAAGAAGTTGCTGATATTTTATCTTATTGCGATCAGCGCAGTAACATTGCTGGACCTGTATGTTCAGCTGGTTACCTATCATGGTGTTCAGGAATTCGACTTCCGTTTAAATCGATACCATCAAATCCATCGGCTCAGGCTTGATGTAACACAACAATTTCTTCGAGTGGAACGTCAATTACGGGAGGGGTCTATTCCTGATGAAGCCCAGTTAGATCAGGAACAGCGGTCCTTATATTACACCCTTTCTCAACTGGAATCCAGTGAAAGTGAAACTAAGGATGTATTCTTTAACCTCCGGGCTGCCCGACGGGGTCTGGATGCCTATTTTGTTCAATTGGGAAAGGGAATTCTGCATCGTCAACAACGAGAAGCAAATTGGTATCAGGATATAGCCTATGCAAATAAAATAGCTGTTTATATTGATGGATACCTGGCGGCGGTCCTTTCTGATGCGATGCAGGCCGGGTCTGATTTATACCAGGATCTTGTAAAGCGCATAACCCGTATTCGGACGATTACCCTTGGTTTACTTGCTATGTTTATTATTCTTTTAGGTTCCGCAGCCGTCGCCTTTTCTTCATCAATCGCTAATCCGATTCATAGGCTGGCAGAAGCTGCTTCGAGGATTTCAAAGGGTGATTTAGAAATAAGTGAAATATGGGCCAATACTGGTGATGAGATTGAAACCTTAGCCAATGCTTTTAATACCATGAGTCAGAATATAAAAAGAATGGTGATGGATTTAAAAGAGAAGGCTGATCTAGAGCGGCGGCTCAGGGAAGAGGATCAGGCCCTCCGTGAAGCCCAGTTCATCAATTTACAGGATCAGATACGGCCCCATTTTTTATTTAATGCCATTAACACCATAGCAAGAACCGCCATGTTTGAGGGAGCCTATGAAACAGAACAGCTTACCCTGGCTTTAGGAACCCTGTTCAGATATGCCCTCGAAGCTCCCCATGCGCTGGTTAGTATTGAAGAAGAATGTATGGTGGTTGGTGAATATCTGAAATTTCAGGCACTCCGATTTGGAAAAAGGCTTCAGTGGGAAATGAATATTCAGCAAGAATCAAGAACGGTACTTATTCCACGGTTTACCCTTCAGCCCTTTGTGGAAAATGCAGTTCGTCATGGGATAGAGCCGCTTGAACTGGGCGGAACAGTGCGTATCATGATTAATAAAAGAGGAAATCGGGTGTACGCAAAAATTATAGATACGGGCAAGGGAATGGAAACATCTAAACTCAGGAAGGAATATGAAGGAATAGGTATCAATAATGTGCGTAAACGTCTGCAGCTCTGTTACGGCGAACAGGCGGTTCTGCGTATTAAAAGTACGGTGGGGCAGGGAACAGAGGTTTCTATTTCCTTTCCAGTAATAAACTCAATGGGGCTCCCTTGTAATGAATGAGATTGCCATTCTTATTGCAGATGATGAAGCCTTGGAACGAAGGGCTCTTACAAAAATAATTCAGGAAATGAATATCTCTGGACTTGAATTGTATGAGGCTGAGAACGGAAGGGCTGTCTTGGATACTATTCAGCAAAGGAAGATCCATATTCTATTATTAGATATTAAAATGCCCGGGTTAGATGGGATAAATACCGCAAGACAGATTCGGCTGCTTTCACCGGGAACTCGTATTATCTTTGTAACCGCCTTTAGTGAATTTGATTATGCCCGGGAAGCTATTCGGCTTGGTGTGGAAGAATACCTTGTAAAACCGGTCTCTCGAGAAGTAGTTCAGAGTACTCTCAATACTTTGATACAACAGATCTTGCAACAAGAAGGGGAAGAAAATTCTGGCACCCTTGCTGAAAATCTGTTACAGCAGGAAGTGGAAGCCGCACTTGGCAGGGAGGAACTTACCAATGATACATTGGACACCTACCTGCGACTTAGGCAATTTCAATGGAAAAGACGTTATGTACTATCGGTTGTTCACGATTGTGAAAAAAGGGGAAATGATCTGAACAAAGTGAGAATTCTATTCAAAAAAAATTTTAATGCTCAGCATACACTGGTTCTTGCAGGTATCCATGAGGCAAGGTGTTCTTTACATGCAGTAATATTCTTTATAAAGGATGTTACCGGTGAAGAAATACAGCAGGAGCTTGCTCATTGTTTAGAAGACGTTCGGGTAAATCTGGGAATTCAAATATATTGTGTTGTAATGGAGTGGAAACAGGGTGAGATTCAGTCAATGTTGCAGAATATCCAGAATTACAGATCCCTTGTAAATTCTGTATTTCCTGTTTTAATCCTCACTTCTGAAATTCAAACTGCATTTGAGAATCCGAGAGGAAAGATCGCTAAAGTAATAGAATACTTGAAACAGCACCTGGCGCAGGATGTATCCCTGGAAGAAGCTGCCCGTGTTGTAGGACTTTCTCCCTTTCATGTAAGCCATTTGTTTAAAACATACCAGGGTGAGACCTTTGTACAAGTTTATACCCGCTTACGTATAGAAACTGCAAAGCAATTACTTAAGGATGGCCATTACTCCATCAAGGAAATATGCGGAATGCTTGGATTCAAGGAACAGGCCTATTTTACCCGGGTTTTTAAAAAAAGAGAGGGCATAAGTCCTGCCATGTTTCAAAAGCAATATATGAAATGATGCCAGCTGTTGCCAGTAAAATCGCAAAAAAGTACAAATAAAAGCAAAATCTTTGTAAACAACTTTTACCATGAGCCTCTAACATTATAAGTGCCGTACCAATACTGTAGTGCGGAAAAAAGCTTGTAATGTTTAGGAGGTTTTTATGAAGAAATTACTGTTGGTAATATCCGGTATTGCCCTGGTCTCATCGATTGTATTTGCCAGCGGAACCCAGGATCAAGGACAGAATGCTGCACCAAAAGAGGTGAAGCCCATAGTACTCCGCCTTGCAGAAACGCACCCCGCGGATTATCCCACCACAAAAGGTGATATACGATTTGCTGAATTAGTAAAGGAACGAACCAATGGAAGAATTATCATCGAAGTATATCCCAGCTCCCAGCTTGGTCAGGAAAAGGCTGTAATAGAACAGGTACAGTTTGGCGCTATTGATTTTACCCAGGTCAGTATCTCTCCCCTTGCGTCCTTTGTACCGGTCCTTAATGCGTTACAGATGCCCTACCTGTATCGGTCAGAAGAACACATGTGGAAGGTTCTGCTTGGTCCAATTGGCAAGGAACTGCTTGCATCACTGGAACCATCCGGTTTTATTGGTATTGGCTGGTTCGAGCCTGGAGCACGCAATTTCTATAATTCCAAACGTCCTGTGTATAAACCAGAAGATTTGGCGGGTTTAAAAATCAGGGTTCAGGAAAGTGAGCTCATGGTTGGTATGGTGCAGGCCCTTGGTGCGGTTGCTACCCCCATGCCCTATGGTGAAGTGTATTCAGGTTTACAGACCGGTGTTATAGATGGTGCTGAAAACAATTGGCCCAGCTATGAGTCTACCAGTCATTATGAGGTTGCCAAATATTACACCCTGGACGGGCATACCAGGGTTCCAGAAATTATTATTGCATCCAAGATTTCCATGCAGAAGCTGTCCAAGGAGGATCAGGAAATCATTAAGCAGGCTGCCCTGGATGCTATACCCTATCAGCGCCAGTTATGGGCAGAACGGGAGAAGGCCTCTGAAGCTAAGGTTCGCGCTGGAGGCAGTGTGATCATTGAGGTTACCGATAAAACTCCATGGCAGGAAAGGATGCAATCCCTCTACGCTAAGCAGCCCAGCGATGTTCAAGCTCTGATTAAACGGATTCAGGAAGTTAAATAGCACTTGTTACCCAGAAGGGGCTGTCCAAAAAATTGGGACAGCCTCTTTTATATTGGTATGAGGTTGATAAATGAGAAACAGGGTTGTAGCCTTTTTTAATATTGTTCATATCGCATTGGTATATCTTGCTCAAATTCTAATGATTTTAATGGTACTCATCATTTTTACCAATGTGGTACTTCGGTATGTATTTAACAGCGGATTAATGTGGTCCGAAGAGGTAGCCCTTTTATTGGCTGTCTGGTTCATTTTTATTGCGATGAGTATTGGTGTTAAGCAGGACCTGCATATTAATATTTCTGTTTTACCTCAAAAAATACTGAAACCCTTTGTGCTTACCCTGCTTAATAAAATTAAAAATATAGTTGTATGTCTTATTGCAGTAGTCATGTTGATAGATGGATGGAAACTTGTACAGTTCACCATGACTTCTATTATGCCGGCGACCAAACTACCTGCTGGTTATCTGTATGCCATTCTTCCCATCAGTGCTGTGATTATGATCTATGAATCACTGATGGATTTTTTTCACATTGATACCAATGATGAAGCAGTGGATGCATTTTTATCCGGGAACGGAAGCTTTGCTGCAGTTGTAAAGGGGGCTCATCGTGGCTGATCTCAATATAGCGACAATACTGCTTTTGGGGCTCTTTGTTTTTTTCATGATTATCCGGCTCCCTATAACATTTTCCCTTATCTTTTCATCTATCATTACTGCCCTCTATCTTAAGATCCCCCTGATGGCTGTGGTACAGCAAATGGTTCAAGGTGTACGGTCTTTCAGCCTTTTAGCAATACCCTTCTTTATAATTGCGGGAGAAATGATGGGGCAGGGGGGTATATCTCGACGGCTTATTTTATTCTCTAACCTTTTGGTAGGCCGAATCCGGGGAGGTTTAGCCCAGGTAAATTGTCTTGCCAGTATGTTCTTTGGTGGAATATCAGGTTCAGCAGTTGCTGATGTGTCATCTATTGGAACCATATTAATCCCAATGATGAAAGAGAAGGGCTATGATGATGACTTCTCTGTTGGTATTACCGTTACAAGCGCTTGTCAGGGTGTAATTATTCCGCCGAGCCATAATATGATTATCTATTCTCTGGCTGCAGGAGGTGTTTCGGTAGGGCGTCTTTTCCTCGGTGGATTCATTCCGGGGGTTCTCCTGGGCGTAGGCCTCATGATTGTAAGCTATATTTTTGCGATTAAACGGAATTACCCAAAAGAACGGAAATATACAATAAACGAAGCCTTGCAAATTACCAAGGATGCGATACTTGGGCTTTTTACCGCAGTCATTATCATCGGCGGAGTTATTTCCGGAGTTTTCACCGCCACCGAGTCAGCAGCCATAGCTGTGGTCTATGCGTTTATAATTACCTTTTTTGTGTACCGTGAGATTCCTCTTAAGGTTTTTCCCCGTATTTTGTATAACTCATTAAAGACACTGGCTATGGTAATGGCCCTTATCGCTGCTGCCAGTGCTTTTGGCTGGTTAATGGCTTATCTGCGTATTCCCGCAAAGGCTACAGAAGCGCTCCTTATGGTAACCCATAACAAGGTATTACTCTTAATTCTTATTAATCTGCTCCTCCTCTTGCTGGGAATGATTATGGATATGGCCCCCCTCATCCTGATAACCACGCCGATCTTGTATCCAGTGGTTGTGACTGCACTGGGAATGTCTCCAATTCATTTTGGTATTATGCTCATTCTGAATCTCGCGATCGGTCTTACAACTCCTCCAGTGGGTTCTGCCCTCTTTGTAGGTTGTGCTGTTGGAAGAATTAGGATTGAACAGGTAGTCAAGACCATGCTTCCCATGTGGCTGGTTATGATTGGAGTGTTAATGCTCATTACCTTTGTCCCGGAAATCACTCTATGGATTCCGGATATGCTTATGCCCCAGAAATGAGTTCTCCATGCCTGTAGCAATCCACCAGGTGGTCATTTACGAGGCCTGCGGATTGCATATAGGCATAGATGATGGTGGGGCCTACGAAGGTAAAGCCCCGCTGTTTTAGCTCAAGAGAAATGGTTTCTGAAAGGGGGGTAACAGGGGGTATTTCGGAAAGGTTTTTCCAGTGGTTTACGATGGGACGTCCTTCAACCCAGGACCAGAGCCATTCTGAGAAATCTTCGCCCTTGTCCTGCATGGCTAGAAAGGCCCGTGCATTTATCACCGCCGATTCGATCTTCCGCCGGTTTCGGATAATCCCTGTATTCAACAGCAAACGGGAAATATCCTGTTCGGTATACCGGGCAATAGCATCAGGGTCAAGGTCGTTCATGGCAGCCAGGTAGCCCTGACGCCGTTTAAGGATGGTGAGCCAGGAAAGACCGGCCTGAGCGCCTTCGAGAATAAGCAGGGAGAACAGTTTTTTGCTCTCCCTGAGGGGCACACCCCATTCAGTATCATGATAGTGCTGGTAATCCGGATCTTTAAGACACCAGGGACAGCGGAAGGGCTGCAGTATTTCCATAGGAACACTGTATCAAATAGTGGCAACTCCGCAAAGAGCACGGAAGTGAAAGCTCACGATTGCCCTTGACAGCTGCCTGGTGGGGGGGTATAATTGCCAACGATGGCATAAAGGAGACAATAAAATGCCAACAATCGGCGATGTGGCAAGACATTGTGGGGTTTCCACAAGAACCGTTTCACGGGTTTTGAACGACCGGCCTAATGTTCGGCCCGATGTGCGGCAGCGGGTCCTGCAGGTGGCAGAACAGCTCGGTTATCGGCCGGATCCCACTGCCCGGGCTCTTAAACTTGGTCATAAACATATCATTGGCATAGTGGCCAATGCCGTATCCAGCGATACCACACTCCGCCGGATAGAAGTAATCTCCAAACTCTTTGCCACCTCGGGATATGCGGTACTCATGCAGTTTGCCGAATCTCCTGAAATGGAAGAAGCGGCCATCCACAACATCGCAATCCGCTGCGACGGCCTGGTCATTTTTTCCAACCTGCATTCAGCCCATTCTCCAGCCCTGCACTGGCTGGAAACCCAGAAGATTCCCTTTATTATCGTTGACCCTCCGGTAGATCTTACCTTTCCGGCGATCCATATCGACCGTCGCAGCGGTTACCGTGAAGGAGTCCGTTACCTCGTGCAGAAGGGGCGCCGTGAATTACTCTTAGTAGTAGAAAGTTTCCGGGCCTCTGAACGGATTGCGGGCTTTATGGAAGGTCTTGAGCGGGAAGGCCTCCGGTTCCGGTCTTCCCGTATCCTCCATACCGCCAAGGGGTTCCAGGGTGGGGCGGACATGGCCCCCGCGGTCCTGGAACTCATCAATACAGAACATATTGATGGAATACTCTGTCATAATGACAAGATAGCCCTGGGATTGCTGGGAGCCCTGCAGCAGCAGGGTGTGTCGATTCCACAGCAGGTAGCTATCATCGGTTTTGATGATGATGGATTCAGCGGCTATAGCAATCCGCCCCTTACTACCATTGCCCAGACCGGAGGAGATGTGGGGGCCTTTATTTATGAACAGCTTAAAAATGCCATTGAATACGGAACTGCAATAGAAAGCCGGAAATTCGGCACAGGACTTGTATTGCGAGCATCGGCCTAGGCCTTGCATCGCCAGGAGGAGGTTTGTATGGGAATATCGGGAAAACAGGCTGATATCGGCCTCATTGGACTCGCCGTAATGGGTGAAAATCTGGTCTTAAACATGGAAAGCAAGGGTTTTACCGTGGCCGTTTACAACCGGACGGTTTCCAAAGTTGATGACTTTATCAACGGCCGCGGCGCAGGAAAAAACATCATCGGCACCCATAGTCTGGAAGAACTTGCATCGGTTCTAAAAAAGCCCCGGAAGGTCATGTTGATGGTTAAAGCGGGCCAGGCGGTGGATGAAACCATTGAACATTTGCTGCCGGTTCTGGAACCGGGGGACCTTATTATCGACGGTGGTAACTCTAACTACCAGGATACGATGCGGCGAACCGCCTATGTCGAATCAAAGGGGCTCCTCTATGTCGGTTCAGGAGTCTCAGGGGGCGAAGAAGGGGCCCTGACCGGCCCGTCCCTCATGCCCGGCGGCTCTCCTGCAGCCTGGCCTCAGATTAAGCCAATCTTCCAGTCCATTGCGGCCAAGGTGGAAGGGGGCGTCCCCTGCTGTGACTGGGTAGGAGAGAACGGGGCGGGCCATTTTGTGAAAATGGTGCATAATGGGATTGAATATGGTGATATGCAGCTCATCAGCGAAACCTACTGGCTAATGAAGCATTATGTAGGTTTAAGCCATGAAGAAATGGCTGATGTGTTTGATGAATGGAATCGGAGTGAACTGGACAGTTATCTTATTGAAATTACCAGGGATATACTCCGCTATAAAGACAGTGATGGCAGCCCCCTGGTAGAGAAAATCCTCGACGCCGCTGGTCAGAAGGGAACCGGTAAATGGACTGGCATGACCGCTTTGGACTTCGGTGTCCCCCTGACCCTTATTGTAGAAGCGGTCTTTGCCCGAAGTCTTTCCTCCCAGAAGGAAGAACGGGTCCGGGCTTCAAAACTATTTACGGGTCCCAGTCTGCCTCAACAGCCTCTGACCGGCGAAGCACGGAAGGCCTTTATCTCTGACCTCAAACAGGCCCTCTATGCATCTAAGATTGTCTCCTATGCCCAGGGCTATCTTCTTATGAGGGAGGCTGCAAAGGCCTATGGCTGGAATCTCAATTACGGTGGCATCGCCCTCATGTGGAGGGGCGGGTGCATCATCCGTTCTGCCTTCCTGGGGAAAATTAAAGATGCTTTTGATAAAAATCCAGAACTCGAAAACCTTCTCCAGGACCCCTTCTTCAGCTCTGTCCTGGAAACAGCCCAGGCCTCATGGCGTCGAGTGGCAAGCACCGCCCTGCAGTACGGCCTGCCTGCCCCAGCCCTGACCAGTGCTCTTACCTATTTTGACGGCTACCGCAGTGCAAACCTGCCCGCTAACCTTTTACAGGCCCAGCGGGATTACTTTGGTGCCCATACCTATGAACGGACCGATAGACCCAGGGGAGAGTATTTCCATACCAATTGGACTGGCCGCGGCGGTTCAACCAGTGCAAGCACCTATACGGTATAAAAAGGAGGAAAACAGATGGCACAGTTACAGATTAAGGCTCCAGAAGGAGTGACCCATGACCTTTTAGCCCTTGGAGCGCTGGTCACCCGGCTGGATCCGGGTATCATACCCTTTTCAGAGGCGAATCATTACGACCTCTATGTTTCCGGAGGGGAATACAATGTGGCGGCAAACCTGTCCCAGTGCTTTAGGATGAGAACCGCCATAGCCAGCGCCATGGTGGACTATCCTATTGGTCAGCGGGTAGAAAATGCGGTCCGTAAAGCCGGGGTGTACCCCTATTATGTACGGTTTCCCCATGATGGAGTGGGGGGCCCCAATATGGCCACCGTCTGGAGTGACCGGGGCCAGGGGGTTCGTGCTCCAGTGGTTTTCTATAACCGTTCCAACGAAGCGGCGGGCTATCTGAAACCGGGCAGCTTTAATTGGTCAGAAATCTTCAGCAAGGGGGTTCGCTGGTTCCATTCGGGGGGTATATTTTCTGCCCTTTCGGATACTACCCCCGCTCTTGTAATAGAAGCCATGGAGGCGGCAAAAAAGGCTGGGGCAGTGGTCTCCTTTGATCTTAATTATAGGGCTAAACTCTGGGCGGTTGCTGCTGCCTCCCGGGGCCTCTCACCGGCCCAGGCTGCTGAACAGGCTTCCAAAATCCTGCGCGAAATTGTCCGCCATGTGGATGTTCTGGTTGGAAATGAAGAAGATTTACAGAAGGGCCTTGGACTTCCCGGACCTGAGGTGGAAAACAAGAATAAACTCGATCCATCAACCTTTTTTGGCATGATGGAAAGTGTCGTAAGGGATTTTCCCAATATTAAAGCGGTAGCCACCACCCTCCGGGAAGTCCATTCTACTAACCGGCATTCCTGGGGGGCGGTACTCTGGCTGGATGGCAAGAGCTATGTGTCTCCAACCTGTGAACTGGATGTCTATGATCGGGTCGGAGGCGGTGATGGCTTTGCGGCGGGGCTTTTTTATGGCCTCATGGCCGGGAAAAGCCCCGAAGAAGCCCTCAGACTCGGGTGGGCCCATGGGGCGCTTCTGACCACAACCCCCGGGGATACCACCATGGTAACCCTTGAGCAGGTGGAAGCCTTTGCAAAGGGTGGTTCAGCAAGAATTCAGCGATAATACAGGGGGTAAAGACCCTCATATCCGCATTATAAAACCCGCCCTTCGTAAAGGCGGGTTTTTTTTTGCTTTTTGCTTCCTTTTATCCTATATTTATAGTGGAACTAAAAAGTTCCAAAGGAGGGATTGTATGTCCATAGATAGTTCTGGTTCTATTCCCGGACCGATTGGGCTTACGGTTCCACCGCCCCAGGAAGATACGGTTGTATCTGAACCCGCTCCGGAACCGGTACCACCCCCAGAGCCGCCGCCTGCTCCATTGCCATCCTATCAGGGTAATAGGGTTGATGAATCGATCTAATTGGTCCTTACCGTCTTGACATTGTTGCATTATATTGCAACAATGTGATAAGAGGATGGTATGACAGAAGAAGAACGAAAACGCTGTGAATTGCGGGCCCATATGTTTAAGGCGTTAGCCCATCCGTTACGGGTGTATATGCTCGAAAAACTTAAGGAACGGCCCTGGTGTGTCTGTGAAATGGCAGAAGAACTTGGTGTTGATAAATCGATAGTATCAAAATATCTGACCCAGCTGAAAAATGCCGGTATTATCGAAGATAAAAAAAGGGGCACCCTGGTGGAATATCACCTGGCTGCCCCCTGTGTACTCGAGCTTGCTTCCTGTGCAGAAGCTTCTGTTCTTGAAATTCGAAAAAAGCGTTTGATGATATAAGGGTGGTAGAGTGACTCTACCTCTGCTTCTCCCTTATGCTTCCAGAGCTTCCGGTAGTGTCTTTACAAAGTCTCGTATCTCATCTCGAACTCTTCGGTAAATACTCAAAACCTCTTCTTCGCTTTTTGCAGTTTTAGCCAGTGCGGGCGGGTCCTGGAATGAATGATGGATAACCTTCGCCTTCCCGGGGAATCTAGGGCAGACTTCTGCGGCGTGGTCGCAGACGGTTACCACATAATCGATTCCCTTATCGAGCAGCTCTGTCACCAGTTTAGACCGATGAGCGGAAATATCTACTCCTGCTTCGGCCATGACCTTGACTGCGATTGGATTTAGTCCATGGGCTTCGACCCCAGCGGAATATACTTCGAACAGGTCCCCCTTCAGGTGACGGGCCCAACCCTCTGCCATCTGGGACCGGCAGGAATTACCGGTACAGAGAAAGAGCAGTTTTTTCTTCTGATCACTCATAATATATGCTCCAAAAACCGTTTTGTTCGGTCTTCTTTAGGATTGGTAAAAAATTCATCCGGCGGAGCCGATTCTATAATCTGCCCCTGGTCCATAAAGATGACCCGATTGGCTGCGGCTCTGGCAAAACCCATTTCATGGGATACGACGAGCATGGTCATTCCTTCCCTTGCCAGGGCGGTCATAACATCCAGGACTTCCTTGATCATTTCAGGGTCCAGGGCGCTGGTGGGTTCATCAAAGAGCATCACCTTGGGGTTCATTGCTAAGGCTCTTGCTATGGCAACCCGCTGCTGCTGACCTCCGGATAGCTGGTCCGGGTAAGCATGGGCCTTATCGGAAAGTCCTACCTTTTTTAAGAGCCTCAAGGCCGTCTCTTCGGCTTCTACTGCGGACACTTTTTTAACCGTTGTGGGAGCCAGGGTTATATTTTCCATCACCGAAAGATGGGGAAAAAGGTTAAAGCTCTGGAATACCATGCCAACCTCTTCCCGGATCTGGCGGATATCCGCCTTTTCATCGGTCACACAGTCCCCATCAATATAGATGGTTCCGCTGTCCAGCCGTTCCAGCCGATTTACACTGCGAAGCAGGGTGCTCTTACCCGAACCGGAAGGCCCGATAATCAGAACTACTTCACCTTTACTGATGTCTAAATCAACACCCCGCAGGGCTTCTACTTTGCCGTAGGTTTTACGGGCTCCACGAATACTAATGAAGGGTTCCACGATGTCTTAACCTTTCTTCCATAATCGCGACAAGACGCGAGAAGAATAATGTCATAACAAGATAGATCAGTGCTATGACCGTATAGCTTTCAAAATACCTGAAAGATGTGGATGCATACTCACGTCCACGCCGTAACAGATCCGCAACCGCCAGAATAGATACCAGAGAGGAGTCCTTTAACAGGGCGATAAACTCATTCCCTATAGGCGGGAGAATAACCTTGATAGTCTGGGGCAGTATAACCTTCCGCATTGCCTGTCCGCGGCTTAAGCCCAACGCAAGGGCTGCCTCCATCTGTCCCTTGGGAATAGACTGAATACCGGCTCTGAAAATCTCAGCCATATAGGCACCGTAACAGATCGACATGGCAAGGATGGCTGCAGCGGGGCCACTCAGTTTAATCCAATTTCCCAGGGCATAGTAAATGTAGAAGAGTTGAACAAGAAGGGGGATACCCCGGATTACTTCCACATATACCGTGGCAATACGGTTTACAATTGTTATCTGTGAAATACGGCCCAGGCCGGCAAGCAAGCCGATAAAGAGGGCAAAGAAAATGGCAGATACGGTGACCCCAAAGGTGACTAGAAGACCGTCAGGAACAAAGGACAGAATCTTTCGGTAGGGGTCTGGAAATGCGATTACCAGTACCCCTAAAATAGCAAGAGCTCCGAAAAATGAAATGTTCCATGCCGACAGGGCTCCCCTTTCGCCCTTTTGAGGGATCAGGGTTCCGTCGGTAACATTGATATGGGTAGGAAGCGGAATAAGCTCCTCTTCTGATTCTGAATCATGCGTTTTTTGTTCCATGATTAATGAAGCCACTTCTTTGCGATTTCTTCTAATTTGCCATTTGCCTTAATCTTGGCGAGGCCATCGTTAATCAAAGTGAGGGTTTTGGTGTCCCCCTTGCGGACCGCGATACCAAGCCATTCATCAGTAAAGGGCTCTCCGACAATTTTTAGTTTGTCCTTAAATTTGGGATTCTGCAGCGCGAAATCGGCTGCGATTGGATTGTCAGCCACAACTCCGGCGATTCTGCCATTTGCCAGATCTTCGAAGGCGAGCCCAACCTCATCATAGGTTGCCAATTCTACACCAGCTGCTTTCTGAATCTCAAAGGCTCCTGTGGTACCGATCTGGGCTCCCACCTTTTTGCCCACCAAATCCTTAAGGGTACTAACTCCGTTCAGGGACTTTGCGACCACGAGGACCTGACCTGCATTTACATAGGGGTCGGAAAAGTCCATGGTCTGTTTGCGTTCTTCTGTAATGGTTACTGAAGAACAAATCGCATCATAATTCCCTGCGGCAAGACCTGCAAAGATACCGTCCCAGGCGGTATTGCGAATTTCTACATCAAAGCCAGCTGCTTCAGCGATGGCTTTCATCATTTCCGGGGCAAAACCTACAATATTTTTATTTTCATCGACAAATTCCATGGGTGGCCAGGTTGCATCGGATGCAATAACTAGTTTAACCCGTTCTGCCGGTTTAGCCGTCTGAGCGGAGCCAGTATTCTGTTTCTGGCAGGAAAGCATAGAACCTGCCAGCATCAGAGCAAAGAGCGAGAACACAATGTGCTTGAACCACAATCTATCGGACATGGGAAGCCTCCTCATACAAAGATAGTCTTTATAATAGTAGGAACCGTATATATTGTCAATTTAACCGTATTTTTATACAGTGTTCACAGGCTTTACATCATCGGCTTGCATGATAAACCAGGACTGGATACACTTATATAGATGAAATGTTGAGTGTTCAAAGGCAGTTATAAGGAGCAGGAATGGAATTTTCTTCTACCCGTTCAAAGGAATTAAAGGTTGGTTTCAGAGATGCGGTTCTACATTGTCTTCCTCCCGATGGAGGTCTTTATGTGCCCGCATCTTTAGTAGATTTGCGCCCCTTTTTCCTTTATATGGATAGCGAGACAACCTACCCTGAATTAGTTGCCACGGTAGCGCCTGTTCTGTTGCAGGGTGAACTGAATCCAATATCAGCCGCCCGGGTTGCCGAAAGTGCCTTCAGCTTTGAACCGGAATTAAAACGGCTGGACCATAATTTATCCGTATTGGAACTTCATAATGGCCCTACAGGGGTGTTCAAGGATTTTGGTATTGCCTTCCTTGCTGCCGTAATGGAAGAACTGTTAAAACCTCAAGGCCATGCGATGACCCTGACCGCAACCACGGGGCGCACCGGTGTGAGCGTTGCCCATGCATTTAAGGGCAGAACCGGTATTACGGCGGTAATTCTGTATCCCGAGGGACATGTTCGGGGACTGGACCCTGCAACCTTTGTAAATAACGGGGGAAATATACTACCAATTCAGATTCAAGGTACCTTTGATGATTGCCAGCGGCTTATCCGGGATGCCTTTGAGGACCGACCTTTTGCTGAACGCTATGGACTCACCAGTGCCAATACGATCAATGTGGGACGCCTTCTGCCCCAGGTTTTTTATTTCCTCTATGCGTTTATCAAAATAAAGAAGGACCTGCATGGGGATCTCCTCTTTAGCGTCCCTTCAGGTAATTTCGGCAACCTGATCGCGGGCCTTTATGCATGGAAATTTGGGCTTCCGGCAAATGGCTTTATTGCCGCAATGAACAGCAATGATACCTTCGGGGACTTTTTCAGGGGCCAGTCCTTTGTTCCCCATACTCCGGTACGAACCCTGTCCCATTCCATGGATGTTGGTAATCCTTCTAATTATGAACGGTTAGCTGCCTTTTACAATGAAGCCCCGGCGGTCATGAAACACATGGTGTATTCAGAAAAGGTTGATGATGAGGCGACCCTGGCTGCAATGGAGCGGGCCTGGAAACGCTATGGTATCCATCTGGACCCTCATGGAGCGGTCGGCTTTGCTGCGGCTGAACGGCTTTTGGCTGGTGATATAGAAGATGGTCATGTGGTAGTCCTTTCTACGGGGCATCCGGCTAAATATTCAGAACTTGTAACCAAAGTAACCGGTAAGGCTCCTATCACCTCCGATACGCTGCAAAATCTACAGAAAGAGGTTGCCCCCGTAGCGGTCATCCCTGCCCGGCTTGATGCCCTGGAATCGGCGATTGCGGGGGTGCTGTAATCTTAAGCTGTTACCTGATCTGTAACCTGTGGGGTTCCCTTAAAAGGAACGGCGTTTTCTATCCAGTTTTTTACCATCCGCGCTGCGGTAGGGATTTTTCGTGTTTTTAAGATAATTCTGGTAAGCCGCTGCACTTTCATAATAATTGTCCAGACCTTTAAATGATGAGGCTTCATCGCAGCGGTATAACTCTAAAAGGAGCGGAAAAAGAGGGGACTCAATGGTAGCCTGGGTTCGCTGCAGCGGAAGCCGGGGCAGGGCAGCGGGCATCATGTGGTTTCTGACCAGGTACTGCACCTTGGAAATAGTATCGGGAGGAAATCCCAGACGATTAAGAAATTGATAAGCCACTTCTTCACCGAGTTCTGCGTGTTTATCAAAGCGGCGGTTCCCCGATGAGGATGCAAAACTTTTTCCCACGTCATGGAGCAGGAGCCCTAAGGACAGGAGCAGATCGGGTTTTTTACGATGCCTGAAGGTTTCCAGGGTATGTTTCCATACATTTCCTTCGGGATGGAATTCCTTTGAATGGTCTATGGTATCCATCATGGCCAATTCGGGCCAAAGTTGGGCTATGATACCGCTTTTTAGCAAAAATGAAAAACCCAGATCTGGCCGATTCGAGGTGAGCAGCAATTCTAAATAGGTCCGCTGCTGTTCTATAGGTACATCCACTGTATCGAGAACCGGTGATACGATTTTTAGAATCGACGCTACCGGGTCTTCCCGGTTGTAGTCTGTTTCCTGTGGGCTGTATCGAGCCAGGATGATCGCCGTTTCGAGTAAATACTGGGGGCTAGAATCGCTCTCCGAAAGGCTTAACCAGGGGATCTCCTGGTTTGCAATACTATCCGGGAAAAGAAGCTGTTTTGCTATTTCTGCATATACAGGATAGAGATCTCTTTCATCAATATACACCTGCCGGTTTATATTAAACCGGAGTGAGAGCAGGGGATGAAAAAATACAGCTTCGGTACTCTCTTCAGTACAATAAAAATAATAGCGACCCTCATCCCGGTCTACTGCTGCATCGGCTAATGCTACCCCAGGATACCGCAGGTTGTCGAATAACTTGCTGAGCTCTGGAAGATCTGCGGTGGTTTGGATATAAGTTACAGGCCCTGCCGGTAAATGTACATACCGGTCCAGGGCACTGAAACCAATCAATTCTGCAGTCCATCCCGCTTCCAGCAATTCCCGGAAGGGGCTTTTCATCATTATTCCTTTTCAGTCTTCGGTTTTGTAGTGCTTCGTTTTGTAGTTCTAATACGAGCACTTGCTGCCACGTTCCTAGGACGCAGGGCGTTCAGCAACACTTCTACTTTATAACCAGAGGCTACCATGGCATTGCTGAGCTCCTGCTGTATCTGGGCAATCATCTCCAACCGTTTAGACCATTGGGCCGTATTCAGTTTGGATGGATGGGGAACCAACACGATGCTCCCCTTCTTTTCACTACTTTGAACTTCCTGCCGCTTTGGTGGCAATGCTGCTTCGTCGGATTCTATCGCAGCGATGATGCCTGCATAGAGCAGAATCTGTTCAAATTTTTCTTTATTAAACCAGAGCACATCGTTATAAAGATTTACATTGAGGAATGCTTTAAAGGCTTCTTCTGTAAAGAGATGGCTTGTGATGGAAAAACTTATCGATGGACCCTGGAATAGGCTCTGATCTTCATTCATGGTTCTGCTTAGAATAAGCTTCAGTAATTCCACCACATGGTAGCTTTCATCGGGCGGGAATCCCGCATCCTGGTAGCTTTCCCGTAATTTCCGGTCCAGACACCAGTGGTCTACCAGTCTGCGGGCATCTTCGCCTGTGGCTTCCACTCCTATAATGCCCCGATTGAGGGCTAAGACCAGATAGCCGGCAATATAGGCTGAAATTCTTGGATCCTCGCTTAAGGCTTTATATAAGGATGCAACAAAGGTTCTGCCTGAACTCTGAAGGTTTGCTGGTGGTTTCTCAATGTATTCTCCCAGTTTAATGAATCGCTGCATGGACTGGGCGAAGCTGTCCCACACCTGTTCAGCCTCTAATGTGCTGTATTCCTGTTTGCGTTCAAAGGACTCATAACGTCCAGAGGCTCCATCCAGGTATTCCCGGGCTATACGGATGTACCGAAGGGTGGGCTCCCGTAACATTTCGATGAAAGGAGCTGCCTTTGGTGCCTTCTGTTCAGGATTAAAGAATGAATAGAATCCGTTAAAATATGACGGTTTTACTAATTCTTTTAACGCGCTGTAGAGGTCCCGCAGGAAAAGGTCCTGGAATGCTGCATGGAGGTCTGGTACACCACGGCCTGCCAATTCGTCGTTAAGCCTCCGCCAATGTCCAAGCTGATTGTCCTCTATTTCATGAATGTCCAGGAATACCTGGGATTGATATCCGTCGAGGGCAATAAACAGCCCCTTTTCTGATATTTCTCTGCTGGAACGAATGAACCAACGGTCAGAACGCTGTTCCCTGAGTAAGGTAAAGCAATTAGGATTGTTGCTGAGTCCTAAAGCTTCGGCTAGGTTTTTATGTTGGAGTATTTTAGTCCCATTTGGTCCTTTCTGAGTGCTTGGTACCGCATTACGTATCCACCCAGAGGCCCTATGAAAACTATTGTTGTAGAAAACCAATGCCCGTTCATCTCCTAGCCGATTAGAATAGGCAAATACATTTTCATTGACAAATCCATCGGGGGTATACAGGTCGTAGAGGGCAAAATTTTCACTGCCCGCAAAAAGCCGCCGTTTCTTCAGGAGGGGGAATATTTCCCGTTCGTGCCGGGCTATGAGTTCCTGGTCCGGGGCTTCATCCCGATAGGCTCTCCGGTATTCCATGCCGTATTTCTCTTCAAAACCTTCAATCTGACCATGGCCAAACATGGGCAGGCCGGGCATGGTCGCCATGAGGGTGCAGACCCCGAAGTACTTGTCTCCCCGACCAAATTGAACCGCCGCGGTTTCTTCATCAGGATTATTCATAAAGTTTACAAACCGCTGGAGTATCTGGGGGTCAAATTCCAGGGTATTTTTTATCGTTGCCCTGTATTTGGCATTTTCTTCCATTTTAAGCATGTTCATAAAGGCCGAGTTATAGACCCGATGCATGCCCAGGGTGCGGACAAAGTAGCCTTCCATCATCCAGAATGCTTCAGCTAAAAGCAGGGTGTCCGGGGCTTCTACGGCACAGCGGTCTACCACTTCCCGCCAGAATTCGTTGGGAATCCGTTTGTCGAATTCTTCTTTAGATAGCCCATATTCTGCACGGCTTGCAATATCGCCGCCGGTGCCCGGTTCAGGGTACCAGAGCCGCTGTATATGTTTTTTTGCTAAGGTCATGGCCGCATCAAAGCGGACAATCGGGAACTGTTTGCATACCCCAATAATGGTTTGAATTACCGCTTCCCGGGCTTCTGGATTAAGGAAATCTATCTGGGCCGTATCGTTCCAGGGCATGGAGGTCCCATCGTTTCCATGGTAGATATAGCGGGTGTCTCCGGTTCGGAAATCGACCCGTTTAAAGACCACCGCCGCATCAGAGCGGCTGTAATAGTGGTCTTCCAGATAGATACCAATGCCCTCACGGTTAGATAGATTTTCTCCATTAAAGGTGTAGCTTGGGAATGGTGAATGCCTGAGCTGAAGGAACCGATCCGGATGTTCCATGACCCAGCGGGAATCGATACCCGTATGGTTAGGGACCATGTCTGAGCCGAGTCGTATACCCCGCCATGCACAGCGATGTCTCAGATTATCCAGGGCTTCCCAGCCCCCAAGCTCTGCGGCAATATCGTAATCATAGAGGCTATAGGCGCTGGCCGCTGCCTCAGGATTACCACAGCGGCGCTTTATTTCCCGGCTGGCCTGGCTGCGTTCCCAGAGTCCTATAAGCCAGAGACCTGTAAAGCCCCGGCGGGCCAGCTCATCCAGTTCTTCATCGGGAATCTGGTCGAGCCGATGGATTGGGCGGTTATATTTTATTGAAAGCTGATAAAGCCAGACCAGGGTGCTTTTAGCCATAAGTACCGTTCGGGGCATCCAATCCCGGTCTTCGGAAAAACGTTCGTATTCATGTTCCAGTTCATTGTAGATATAGGCCCTCGTCGGTCCGGGGCCCATACCAAAAAAGCTTGGTTTTTCTTCTTCTTTAATCACATCCAGGCTGGTAAGCAGCCGGATTAGATATTTTCCGATAAGAAGACCCCATTTTTTTCGGATATACTCAAGCTGTCCGGTTAATGAATAGGGTTCTGCGACGGCGGGACTGCGTAACAGGTCCCAGAGATTCTGATCATCAGGACCAAAATGAGGAAGGGTTGCCAGATGGCTTTTTAAGACCCCAATGGCCCTGGTATATTCCGTAGTTTTTTCGAGCTTTTCATCGGAAAACATGAAGGCGAATGGTTCAAAGGCAGGGTTTTCGTTGGCTAAACGGAGGAGCATTAATTCCTCCAGAACTAAAAGCCGATTGGGAATGCCCTCTTCGCTTTCTTTCAGGTAGTCTTCTTCGGTTTGTTTGCCCTCATAAATGGACTGGGGCGGAAAGAGTTTTACGAAAGTCTGAAGGAGTTTATTAACCGCGGTTTTCCCAAGTTCCTTTTCCAGGGCATCCATGGTGCTTTGCAGGACTGTAGTACAGGCTTTTTCACGATATAGGGCGGTTACATAATGGAGAATTTCATCTATAAGCCCCATGGCATTAAGTTTTCCCGCTTTTATGTACTGTTCTGGATGAATTTCCGGGTTTACTTTGCTGTTTATTTTTTGGGCAAATTCCCGCACCGTATGGAAATCGGCAAAAACCACATTACCTCGGATGGCAAAAAGGGCACTATCGAGTCCATAGCTTTCCCGAACTTCCCGGGCCACATGGAATTCCCGCCGGGCAAAAAAGGTATCCGCCCTAAAGGCTCGGGAGTCGTCGTTAAAATCCGGTGTGCTTAAGAGATGCAGTCTAATTTCTAGCTCTTTCATGGCAAAATCCTTTATCTTCGTTTTGCAGTAAGTTTTTTACAGGCCGATACAAAGGTCTGGTCTTTTTCAATGTCTTCGAGGGGGCTTGGCAACCGATAGGTCCAGTTAAAATCGTTCACCGTACCCGGAACGTTTACCCGCTCATCCTCAGGGTTTTCAGCATACCACCGAGCTGAAAGATGCAAAAGGTCCTGAATTTGAAAAATGCAGAAACGGGAAGCCGAATCGATAATATGTCCCAAAATAAGCGCTGCTGTTTCAGGGGTATATTTGTCATTTAGATAGGGCACATTGATGAACTGACGGAATTGTTCCCGGTCAGCTTCGTTTTCCCACCACTGCCGCACCGTTGAAGTGTCATGAACAGCGGGGGTACAGACGGATAATTCTGGATATTCTGCGAAGGGAATATAGGGTTCTCCCCATTCTCCCCAGCGGCGGGTCCAGCGGACAATTTTTAAACCGAGAATTCCAAGCTCCTGCAGGACCTTGGGAACACAATCTGGAATAGCTCCAAGGTCCTCCGCACAGGGAATCATATCGGTGGCTCTGATAAAGGTAGAAAGGAGTTTCCTTCCCTGATCTTCCCAGAGTTGTTCCGACTCAGAACGTTTTTGCTGTATTAGGCTTTCCAGATTTCTGCGTTCTGTTTCCGACAGGGTTGGGAATGCCCGGGTATCCCAGTAGGTCCAGGCGGGATAGTAATTTCCATCTTCTTGAGGAATCAGAACCCGGTTTCTCCAGGCTTTAAGAAGGTATTCTTTTAGGAATCCATGAATGTCCAGAGCTTCTATATCAAGCTCACCGGAGATTGTTCCATTAAAAAGCCAGAGTTCTTCATTACCTATACGGGTAAGGGCCTTGTTACAGGCCTTGCGGACCGCCGCTTCAGTGGCAGGATCTCCCCGCATGGCGTCGAACAGTTCCTGGGTTGGGATATGGGGCTGGGATAACCAGCGGATACGGCTGTCATCAAACCCCAGGTTATAGAGTTCTTCGGTTGTAATGGGTATGGATGGAACGAAATGACCAAGGGCGGCCGAATTGTCCTTCCGGGATGTGGTCCAGATACGGAAGAACCCCAGCACGTGGTCAATTCTAAACGCGCTATAGTAGCGTCCGGCCAGGCGGAGCCGGTCTATCCACCAGGAATAGTCCGCCTTCTCCAGGGCTTCCCAATTATAGGTAGGAAATTGCCAGTTTTGACCTAAGGGGTTGAGCGGCTCCGGCGGGGCCCCAGCTGACTGATCCCGGTTAAAAAATTCACTGTGGGCCCAAACATCGGCGGAGTCTTCATTCATCAATATGGGAATATCCCCTTTCAGGACTATACCCATATCGCGGACAGCCCTGGCTGCATCGGTGAACTGCCGGTCCAGGGCTTCCTGCACCCAGACCCAGAAGAGATGTTCCTCTCTATATTGCGGGTTGTTCCAGAGTTCCTGAATCTGTCTGGTATCCACATTTCTGAACTGGGTCCATTCTTTCCAATGGGCACCGTTATGGGCGTCTTTGAGCCGGCGATAGACCGCATAGTCTATAATCCAGGGGTTCTCTTGAATCCAGCTATGCAGTTTTTTCCCCGGTTCTGCAGAAGCAAGGATATTTTTTTTATGTTTATTAAATATTTTTCTCAGGAGGGCCAGTTTAGCATCCTGCAGAGGTCCATAGGCAAAGCGGGGTAACGCTTCGAAACGATTTTTTAATTCAAGCAGTTCTGGTTCGAATCCTTTAGCTTCCTCCATAGCACTGATTCGAAGATAGAGGGGATGAAGGGCAAAGGCCGTAAGGGCGCTGTAGGGTGAACTCTGAAAGCCAGAATCGTTCACTGGCAAAAGTTGGATGAGTTCAATGCCACAGGCTTTACAAAGATGTGCAAGTTCTACCAGGTCGGGAAACTCGCCAACCCCGATACTGTATTGGGTTCTCAGGGCTCCCAGTGGTACCGCGAGTCCGGTGAGCCTCTTTTTTTGATTAGGTATATGCATGACCCCTCCAGATTGATGTAGATTCTATAGTTATGCGCTGCACAGTATACCATGAGTATAAGATTGTTAAACCGGTTTTGTAAATAAAAAAGTGAGGTTTTTACATATCGGAGGCTAACTCCCTATTTCGTAAAGTGCTGCACGGAATAGATCTGTTTTAAGGCACTACAATTTGATGAATCCATGTTTCCAGTGCCAGATGGGGACCGATAGTTCGGATGAAAAGGGGTTGGTCCTGGTAAAGTCCGGAAGCCAGGAATCATCGGGGACCAGTTCCTGATAAAACCCATCCTCGATGCCGAATTCCTCAAGCCAGGTTTGAATGATATCATACTCATGTTCATCCACATAGCGGTTGGGAAGTTCATCGGCAAAACGATTTTTAGGGCTTTTTATTGGCGTATATTGGGTCATGAGGGAGAGGAGTGCTCTGCCCTGGGCATGGTCGGCAAACCAGCGCAACACTGCCTTGGTGTCTTCGAGCCGGTCCGGCAGGACGAGATGACGGATGACCACCCCCGATTCCAGAATAAGGGGCCACTCGGGATCGATGGGTTCTCCCCGCTGTGCTGCCTCAAGGGCGGTGCGGCAGGGGCTGTAGCGGAGTTCCTTCATGTCAAGCATCGCACTGATGGCTTTAGTGGCCGCCTCAGGATAGTCCGGTGCGCTGAAATAGCGGCCCGCAAAGTCCCTGTCCAGGGTCTTAAGGTCCGGCAGGAATACATCAATATAAGCTTCCGCATCTTGTAAGGCCTGGACCGACTCGTAGCTTGAGGAATTCCAGAGAATCGGCAGCTGGAGTCCTTCCTCTCTTGCCTGGGAAATGCCGGAGACGATGGCCGGGATTGCATGGCTCCCGGTTACTATATTGATGTTTTCCGCTCCGGCGTTCTGCAGGGCAAGGCAGATGGCGGCGAATTCCCCGGCGCTCACGGGCCGGCCCATGCCGTTGTGGGAAATTTGCCAGTTCTGACAAAAAGCACAGCCCAGGGTGCAGCCGGTGATGAAGATGGTTCCCGAACCTCCGAGGCCGGTAAGGGGTGGTTCTTCGCCCCGGTGTATATTTGCCACAGCTACCCGGAGTTCCGCTGTTTCGCCGCAGAAACCCCGCTGGCCTCCGTTCCGGTCTACTGCGCAGTTCCGCGGACAGAGAGAGCAGGGGGTGTAAAAACTAAAGAGTGACATAGTGTTTCTGGTAAATTTTGACAATTTCTTCCCTTTTTTTTGTAAAGATCTCTACGAGCTCTGGATTAAAGTGGGTACCCGCCTGTTCAGAGAGCATAGCAAGGGATTGATCGATGGGGTAGGCCTCCTTATAGGGGCGCCGTGTAGTGAGGGCATCGAAGACATCGGCTATGGCAATAATCTGACCTTCTATAGAAATATCTATACCCTTTTTTCCCTGAGGGTATCCGGTTCCATCCCACCATTCATGATGATCTGTAATGATATTATAGGCCGTATAGAGAAGCCCAAAGCCTAGTTGTCGTATGAGTTGCTCATTGGCTTTTTTAATCAGTTTTCCTCCGATTGCAGGGTGTTGTTTCATAATGGTCCACTCTTCCGGGTTTAAAGGTCCAGGTTTTAAGAGAATGGTATCGGGAATACCGATTTTACCTATATCATGAAGGGGCGCATATTCACGGATCTCACTGGCCTTCTGTGGTGTAATATGGCCCCTTTGCCGTAGATCGTCCGCAATGAGTTCCGCGTAGAGGGACACCCGGCGGGTATGATCCGCGGTTTCATCGTCCTTAAATTCGACAATGTTGACAATTCCATCACCAAAAACAGAGAGGGTTCTCTGGATTCCATGGGAATAGAAGAGGCGGGATCGGAGTATATTTGATATGAGGGTGGCGATATTCCCTATTTCGTCGGTGTAGGTATCCGCTTTTCTATGGGCAAAAAATAAAAAGCCAAAGAGCCTTTCGTTAATGATGATCGGCACGGTGAGATTGGATCGGATCCCTTTCTGGAGGAGGAGCTGTGCGGACATTGAGTCCCGTTCTTCGAGATTATTGATAATCCGGTAGGGGCTGCGTTGTTCCAGTACTAGTCTAAGGGATGTTTCGGAAAGGGGTTGACAGAATCCTGTTTGGA
>JAAYUZ010000054.1 GCA_012517385.1 Treponema sp.
ACCGATGGGGACCTGGCGGTCTTCGTGGGAGGAGTTGGCACCGGCGGAACCATCACCGGAGTCGGGGAGGTGCTGAAACAGCATAACCCTGCAATTAAAATAATTGCTGTGGAACCCGCCGATTCACCGGTTTTATCGGGCGGAAAGCCCGGGCCCCATAAAATTCAGGGAATCGGGGCGGGCTTTGTACCACCCGTATTAAATACATCCATTATCGATGAAATTATCCAGGTTAAGACCGAAGAAGCGGTGGGTACCGCCCGCCGGCTTGCCAGAACCGAGGGTGTTCTGGTAGGTATCTCCAGCGGGGCTGCGGCCTATGCGGCGACCCAGGTGGCTAAACGTCCCGAGTATGCGGGGAAACGGATTGTGGTACTGCTGCCCGATACGGGTGAACGGTACCTCTCGACAGTGCTGTTTCAAGATCTATGAAGGTTTCATCCCGGACCCAGTTAGGTCTCCAGATCCTCTGTTATCTGACACTCCGTTATGGCGGGGATCCGGTACAGACCTCAGAACTGGCGGCGGTGACGGGGACCACAGAAAAATATATCGGACAGATTATGCTCACCCTCCGGGCTTCTCCTCTGGTTCTATCGAGCCGGGGTGCCCAGGGTGGCTATTACCTTTCCCGATCCCCCGGGGAAATCTCCCTGCTCGAAGCGGTACAGGCTCTGGAAGGGGAAATCCTGGAGTTCGAAGCTCCTTCGGGGAGCCAAGCCCAGGAGGTGCTGGACCGGGCTCTGGAGATCATCCGGAACCTGCTCCAGACTTCCCTTGTAAAGGTTCTGGAGTCCCGGACTCTGGAAGACCTGGCCCGTGAAAGTCAGCACTTCCTGGGTTTCAGCGACTGGGTGATATAGAATTGCCGCGGGCCGATTCGGAATAAAGGGCCCGCGGAGTTGGGCATTAACGTGCCCGCCATATCGGGGCTTAAAACATCAACATAAAAAGTCCCGTAATCAACAGGACCAGAAAAATCAGCTTTCCGAAGAGATCCCCATCAACCCTATGATGGATTTTTTCCCCCGCTACTATTCCCGCTGCGAGAAAGGGCAGCATCCCTGCGGTACCGCTTACAATCGGGGCGGTGAACACCCCGGACCGCAGGTAGTTTATAAGGAGCAGGGTGTTTAAAGTGGTCCAGAGGAGGCAGAGGGTCGCCCGGAAGCTCCCCTTATCGGTTAAGGTTTTTGATGCATAGAGCACCACCAGGGGGCCGCCGGAAGCAAAGGCTCCATGGACCATGCCGCCGACTACGAGGATGAGATAATAGGGAAGTCTCCCCCAAAAGGTTTTGGAGATTGCCGCCTCAGGGGCTGCGGGGCAGTTAACGCTTTCTCCGTTAGCATCCGAATTCGATACTACCCCTGGCCTGGTAATACGGCGGTAGACCTGCCAGGAAGCGGTCAGGGTGATGAAGAGGGCGAGTATCTTTTTTAAGATCTTGGCATCCAGATTTTTAAAGGCGAGCATCCCAAAGGGTAGCCCGATCCCGACAAAGAGGACGATAACCCCAAATTCTTTAAAATTGATGAACCGCCATTTGGTTATGACAATATAGAGGGCCAGAATCCAGGCCAGGGTCGCCAGAATCGGCACTCCGGTTTTTACCCCCACCAGGGCTGTCACAAAGGGCAGGGCCAGGACGGTGCAGCCAAAGCCGGTGATGGCCTCCAGTGCATGGGTTATAAAGACCGTAATCCCAACCAGTACATAGATAAGGGGGCTCATGAAAGCTTCTCCAGCACCAGGCGCCGCACCAGCTCAGGGGTACAGGGAACCGGGTTGTTTTTCAGCTTAAAATCGTTCTGGACCTTATCAAAAAGGGCTGCGAGTTTTTCCTTGCCCTCTGCATCAGCCGGTGCTGCGAAGCCCGGTATTTCAGTAAAACGGTCAGGTAGTCCCATGAGCTCCTTCAGGTTCACCAGCCGGTCCCGGAGATATGCCAGGTACCCTTCATCGGAGAGGCCCGCTGAGTCCTTCCCATCTATGTCCTTTACTGACCTATTTTTTACACCCGCCTCCCCGTTGCGGGCTGTAGTATTCAGTGCTTCGGTGTAAACCCGTTTTGCAAGGCCGACGAATTTAGAGCGAACCGCAGGGTCCTGCATGTTAAGGTCATACACATTCTGGGTAAAGAAGGCGCAGGCTGCCCCATGGCTCAGGTGCCATTCTTCGGATAAGATAAAGGAAAGGGCATGAATCGCGGCGGTCCCGGTCTTGTTAAAGGCGATGCCCGCTAGGGTGGCTGCCCGCTGCAGGTCCACCAGGGGTGCCGAACTTGCGGTTGGGTCTGAAGCTCCGGTCCGGGGCTCATTCGCATTCTGTGCCGAACCCTGCCGCTCAACGCTTGCCTGCCAGGCCGGTTCCAGGCTTTTCAGAATCGCTGCCGCAGCATCTTCCGCCAGCCGGTCCGACAGGGGTGTGGCGTTTTTGTTCCACAGGGTCTCCAGGGCATGGGTCAGGGCATCGTAGCCCGTGGCCGCTACCAGGGCGGGGGGCAGGTCCGCCACCAGGTCATGGGCGAGAAGAGCCACCTCGGCCTGAAGGACCGGGCTGTACAGGGTGTATTTTCGGCCCGACCGGGCCGTGTAGACCCCAAAGCGGGTCACCTCCGAACCGGTGCCGGTGGTGGTGGGGATAAGAATGAGGGGGATGGTCCGGGCCTGGGCCTTTCGTGCGGCCTCAGGACCCAGGTATTCATCCAGATCTCCCGGGTTCTCAATCAACATGGAAACCGCCTTGGCTGAATCCAGGGTGGAGCCCCCTCCGATGCCGATGACCGCTGCGGGCCGCCTGTTTCGGGCCTCCTCCACCATGGCCATGATATCCTTGCTTTCAGGATTCGGCACAATCCGGTCCATGATGCGCAGTTTCCAGGTTTTGCCCAGCTCCGCCAGGGCCTGATCCCGCACCGGGAAGGGCCGCGGATCGATTATGCAGAGTATATCCCCGCTGCCCGCAAGTCCCGTGGTGTACACCAGAACCTCATCCAGGGCTCTGGCGGTACATTGGGGTACCTCGATAATCTTGGTAGGAGAAGCAATGGCACCGATCATTTGAAATTCTCTGCTTCTAAAGCTACGACCTGATTAAAGGCATTGGTGAGGAAGTCCTTTTTAAACTCCATTTTCTGGGTAAAGGACATGGCAAGCCAGGCATCCACAATCTGACAGCCCAGGAAGGGGGCCGTAATCCAGCCCCCCATGGTAATGACATTGGCATTATTGATGATCTTTGCCCGTTCTCCGGAAAAGATATCATCCACCACGCAGGCGTACAAGCCCCTGTGTTTATTCGCCACAATCGCCATACCCTGGCCGGTCCCGCAGATCAGGATCCCCTTCTGGGCTTCGCCCCGCTGTATGGCCCTGGCTACCTTGGGGGCCTGCACAAAGTAGGGTTCGGGCTTATCGGCACTCATGATCCCGTAATCGATAAGGGTAATCTCCGGGTGCTGTTCGGTAAGATGCTTAACAATTTCCCGTGCCAGGGGAAAACCGGAAAGGTCGCTGGCAATCGCCAGGGTAATTTTTTCTGCCATAGGATACTCCTCTCTATAGGTTTATATTGATGAACGGATGGGGCTCCTTTTAGCCCTTCAGAAGGGTTGTTACTGCCTCGACTATGGAGCCGCTATCCAGCTTGTAGTGAAGTTTAAGCCACTGTTCGGTTCCTACCTGGCCGAACTCATCTTTAATACCAATCCGGCCAAAGGGCAGGGCTATCCGGTGCTCTGCCATCAGTTCCGCCACCGCACTGCCCAGAGCGCCATGGACCTGATGGTTTTCGCAGGTAAGGACCGCCCGAGCCTGCTTCATGGCGGAAAGAATACTCTCCGCATCCAGCGGTTTAAGGCTCAGGGCATCCAGTACCGTCGCCGGAATTCCCTGGGCTTCCAGGGCTTTTGCAGCTTCCAGGGCCTCATTGACCATGATCCCCCCCAGGGCTATGAGGAGGACCGAACCGGCCCCTCCCTGATGGAGGATTTTGCTTTTTCCAATCTGGAATTGATCTGTTTCGTTATAGAGTACCGGCAGGGGTTTCCGATGCAGGCGGATGTAGGCCGGTTTATCTTCGGCCAAAATCTGGGGCAGCAGGGCCGCCAAAGACACCGGGTCCGAGGGTTCAACGATGGTGATACCCGGTATGAGCCGCATGGTTCCCAGGTCCTCAAAGGGCATGTGGGTGCCCCCATTAAAGGCCGCAGAAATCCCCGGGTCGGTTCCCACCAGTTTTACCGGCAGGTGGGCATAGGAGACAGAAATAAAGAACTGGTCAAAGACACGGCGGCTTGCAAAACAGCCGAAGGTCTGGGCTACGGGAATTTTCCCGACGCTGGCAAGTCCTGCGGCAACGCCGATCATGTTTGCCTCCGCAACACCCACATTGATGTGCCGCTCAGGAAAGGTCTGGGCAAAGGAGGCGGTTGCGCCGGCCTTCCCCAGGTCTGCATCAATTAACAGGATCCGTTCATCCCGTTTACCGGTTTCGATAAGTGTGTTGATAAACACGGTGCGCATTTCCCTGGTTTCCATTATTTTCCCTCCCGGCTGTCCCCGGCTAATGCGGCCAGGGCTTCTTCCATCTGTTCTTTTGTTACATTCATGTTGTGATTACCCAGGTTCCCTTCGGCAAAACTGCATCCCTTACCCTTAATGGTGTCCATGATGATCATCACCGGTTGCTCTTTGCTTGTTTTAGCCAGGCTGATGGCCGCATCCAGGGCTTCCACATTGTGGCCCTCTACCCGCAGGACCTTCCATCCAAAACCCCGCCATTTTCCTTCTATATCCCCCAGGTCCAGAATATCCCGGGTGTATCCGTCAATCTGCATCTTGTTGTAATCCGTAAAGGCGATCAGGTGGTCCAGTTTATTATGGGCCGCAAACATGGCCGCTTCCCAGTTCTGGCCCTCGTCGCTTTCTCCATCCCCGATAATGGCATAGGTGTAGGAATCAAGGCCGTCGATCCGGTTGCCGTAGGCAATACCGCAGGCTGCAGAAAGTCCCTGGCCCAGGGAGCCCGTGGTCATATCGACC
>JAAYUZ010000008.1 GCA_012517385.1 Treponema sp.
GATCCCCAGAAGTACCGGACCAAGGAAGAGGTAGAATCCTACCGCAAACATGACCCTATTTTGATTTTCCAGGACCGGCTTATAGCAGACAAGGTCATTAAAGAGTACGATGTGGCGGACCTTGAGAACCAGATAGAAAGCCTGGTTGCTGAAGTGGTCGCCTTTGCTGAGTCCAGTCCCGAACCGGCATTGCCCACCCTTTTCGAAGATGTCTATGCTGATGCATATCCCCTCGCAAGTCTGCGGCAAGGAGGCTTCTGATGGCGATTATAACCTACCGTGAAGCGTTAAACCGTGCCCTGGATGAAGAAATGGCCCGGGACCCATCGGTATTCCTCATGGGTGAGGAAGTAGCAGAATATGATGGGGCCTATAAGGTTTCAAAGGGCCTGCTTGCAAAATATGGACCTAAACGGGTGATCGATACGCCCATAACAGAACTGGGATTTACCGGTATCGGGGTTGGAGCCGCTCAGGTGGGGCTTCGACCGGTAATTGAGTGGATGACCCATAACTTTGCCCTTCTGGCCCTTGATCAGGTGGTGAATAATGCGGCTAAAATGCGCTATATGTCCGGCGGGCGCTTTAAAATGCCCGTAGTATTCCGAGGCCCCAATGGACCGGCGGAATATTTGGCTGCCCAGCATTCCCAGTCCTTTGCAAGCTACTGGGCCCATATACCGGGCCTTAAAGTTGTTGCCCCCGCCTTTCCAGCGGACGCCTATGGACTTTTAAAAAGTGCTATACGGGACGATGACCCCGTGGTGGTACTGGAAGCGGAGATGCTCTATGGGACCAGCGGAGAAGTCCCCGATGAAGAAACCCTCGTGCCGATCGGCAAAGCAAATGTCCTCCGAACCGGCAGTGATGTAACCCTCATCAGTTTTTCAAAGCCTGTTCGGTATTGCCTTGAAGCTGCTGGGGAACTTGAAAAGGAAGGTATTTCCGTTGAGGTTATCGATATGAGAAGCCTCAGGCCCCTGGATATGGCAAGGGTTTATCAATCTGTAGAAAAAACAAATCGGGCCGTGGTGGTGGACGAAGCCTGGCCAGTCGCCAGTGTGGGCAGTCATATTGCCTATACCATTTCTCATGACCGGTTTGATCTGTTAGATGCGCCGGTAGAACTCGTTGCATCCCACGATGTTCCCATGCCCTATAATCACCAGTTGGAACTGGAGGTGCAGCCGGGTGTTAAAAAAATAATCAGCGCGGTTAAACGCGTTCTGTATCTGGAGTAACGTATGGCAGTACCTGTTCCCATGTTAGCCCTTTCTCCCACCATGACCGAAGGAACTATTGCGGCCTGGAAATTTAAAGAAGGGGATGAAATTAAACGCGGTGTGGTTCTTTGTGAGGTCGAAACCGATAAGGCTGTTATGGATTATGAAGCCGGAGCCCAGGGGACGCTGCTAAAAATAGTAGCCCCCGCTGGCAGTTCCGTAAAAGTAGGGGATCTTATAGCGGTTATTGGAACCAAGGGCGAGGACATTACATCCATCCTTGCCCAGGCCAGCGCTGGACCTCAGACCCCAAGCCCGTCATCAGGACCTTCACAGCCAGCTAAGTCTGAAGAGACTACAAAACCTGTCCCGATTCCTAAGGAAACCCCTCCAATATCTCAGAAAGAGCCTGTTCCGGCCATAATCCAGGAAGAAAGGCCCGCTTCAGCGCCTGTATTTCAGAGCGGTATTGCACCCTCTTCTCCTTTGGCACGGAAACTTGCTCAGCAGGCCGGTGTCGATTTACGACAGATTCAGGGGTCAGGACCCGGGGGCCGGATCGTAAAACGGGATATAAGCCGGTACCTGGATTCCCTTACCGCTGTCCAGGGCACTGCAGTTCAAAAAAGCGGTGTACAGGGTCCTGTAACCCCTGCTGCAGCGAGTCTCAATGCGCCCATGGATCGCAGTATTCCCGTTTCCCGGCTCAGACAGACCATTGCCCGGAGGCTTGGTGAATCCATGCAGGAAGCACCGCATTTTTACCTTCGTATGGCCATTGACATGGAACATCTCATCAATCTGAGATCCTCCTATAACCAGGCCCGTAAGGATGGCTTTACCATTTCCTTTAATGCCATGTTTATGAAGCTCACTGCCATGGCTATCGTTAAACACCCCCAGATAAACAGCACCTGGCTGGGCGACCGGATTCAGCTTCATTCACGGATTGATGTGGCCCTTGCGGTTGCCCTGGAAGAGGGTCTTGTGGCCCCAGTCGTCAGGGATTGTGCCCACAAGGGTATAGAGGAAATTGAAAGGGAATTACGGGATCTTATTGCCCGGGCAAAGGATGGGAATCTGAAACCTGAGGATTATGAAGGGGCGACCTTTACCATTTCAAACCTTGGTGCCTGGGGGGTAGAAGAGTTTACCGCTATTATTAATCCCCCCGGTTCAGCCATTTTAGCCCTGGGGGCAATTAAGAAGGAACCGGTAGTACGGACCGATTCACAGGGACAGGACAGCATTGTGATCCGTCCCATGCTCCGGGCCACCCTTTCCAGCGATCACCGCACTATCGACGGGGCAGTGGCTGCAGCCTTTATGAAGGACCTGGCGGCCATCTGGGAAGATCCGGCAAAAGCGTTATTCTAACAAGAGGAGCGGCTATGCAGTTTGATTATGACATCATTTATATTGGGGCTGGCCCTGCGGGATATGTGGGGGCAATTCGTGCAAGCCAGCTGGGACTTAAAACTGCCGTGATAGAACGGGATAAACTAGGCGGGGTGTGCCTTAATATCGGTTGCATACCTTCTAAAGCGCTGATTGAACAGGCCAGCCGTTTCTCCGCCATGGAGGACCTGAAAAAGTTCGGTGTAACCTTTGATGTCACGGCCTTTGACTATAGTAAGGTGCAGGGGGCAAGCCGAACTGCAGCGGATAAACTGTCCAAGGGAGTAGAGTTTCTCCTAAAAAAGAATAAAGTCGATGTGCTTGCCGGCACCGCATCCCTCATCGATAAAAATACCCTTGCGATCACCGATGATGAAGGCAAGGAACTTAAGCGTCTTTCATCCTATGCGATTGTGCTTGCCACGGGTTCAAGACCGCGCATCATCCCCGGTTTTGAGTTCGATGAACATCGCCTTCTTTCATCAACTGTAATTCTTATGATGAAAGATCTGCCTAAACGGCTCCTCATTCTCGGAGCTGGTGCGATCGGTATGGAATTTGCTTATATTATGAACAGTTTTGGTGTGCAGGTAGAGGTGGTCGAGATGCTCGACCGGATCCTTCCCATGGAAGATGAGGATGTATCCAGCGCGATTAAGGCGGTTTTTGAAAAACGGGGAGTCCGGTTCTATACGGGCATGAAGGCAAAGGGGCTTACCAAAGCTGAAGGGGGTGAAATTCATCTTACGATAGAACCAGCCCAGGGAGAGGGGACTGCAACAGAATTACACGGGGACAGGCTCCTTGTATCTACCGGCAGAAGCCCCAATACAGAACAGCTTTCTCTCGAAAAACTGGGTGTTACACTGGAAAGGGGCTACGTACAGGTTCATGATTATTATGAAACCGATGCCCAGGGCCTGTATGCGGTGGGCGATATTGTGGCTGGTGAAGCCCAGCTTGCCCATGTGGCTTCAGCCCAGGCCGAGTTGGTGGCAGAACGGGTAGCTTTTCTTCTTGGCAAGGGTGAAAATCCCCGTCACAGCAGGATTGAAAAACGCCTTGTTCCCCAGGCGGTCTATTGTGAACCCCAGGTTGCTTCCTTTGGATACAAAGAGCAGGATTTAAAGAGGGAAGGGCTTACGTATAAGAGTTCCACCTTCCCCTTCCGGGCGATCGGGAAGGCGGTTGCAACGGGGCATCCAGAGGGCTTTGTAAAAATACTCACCGATCCTGGAACGGGTGAAATTCTGGGAGCCTCGGTGCTTGGGTCCGGGGCTACTGATTTAATCCACGAACTGCTGCTGGCAAGCCAGAATGAGCTGACCGTGGAAGAAGTGGCGGCCATGATCCATGCTCATCCAACATTAGCTGAGGGAATTAAAGAGGGGGCTCTTTCGGCCCTGGATAGGGCTATTCATCTTTAGGGAGAAATTCGGGGAACCGGTAATAGGCAAGTCCCGTATTGTTGTCCACTTCGATTGAGGCCGTTCCCCGGGCTACACATTCATCCAGTCCTGCCTCTGCATCTTCCAGGGGAATATTCAGTTCCATAGCAGTCTGGGAAATGCTGAGGGTTCCCCTTTTTTGTTCCGCAAGCCTGAGTACCCGTACTGCAATAAGGGGATCGGAAAGCTTCCGCTCAGGGCTGGACCGTCCTTGGTTGTGTAGTTTCTGGTCATTTTTGGGTGGATTTGAGCTGCGGAACAGGGCTGCAAGACGGTCCCATCTGATATTGCCCTGATTATCCCGTTCAAGACGAATGTAAATACCGGTTCCGATAAGTAAGAATCCGATAATAAAGGCGGAAGGCCCTACCGTGGGAATTGGACGGGGCGCCCAGAAATTGGCAATATTCAATGCTCCTAAAATGATGAACAGGTTCCCAAAGAATTTTCTAATTCCCATTTTTATACCTCCAGTGCCCTTGCGCGGTAGGACCATATCATGCCACAATAGTACCAGATACGGCAAGGAGGAACAACATGGAATGGAGAGCAAGTCATATCCTAGTGAAAGACCGGAACCAGGCGATGGAGCTTCTTAAACGCATCAGGCAGGGAGCCTCCTTTGAAGCCCTGGCACGAGAATTTTCTACCTGTCCATCTAAATCATCTGGAGGTGATCTGGGCTGGTTTGGCCCCGGCAAAATGGTCGCACCCTTTGAGAATGCGGTGAAGCGCCTATCCCCCGGTTCCATAAGCGATATCGTGCAAACCCAATTTGGATATCATATAATAAAATGTACGGGCAAAAAGGATTAAATGAATAATGCAGCGACGAGCTAACCTAGAATCTATAATACGACTTGACTCGGAACTTAACCAGATCCAGGATTTAGATCTCCTTCTGGAAAGGATACTCCTGGAAGCTCGTCGGGTTGTCCGCGCTGACGCGGGGTCCATCTATGTTAAGGAGGGAGAAAAGCTCGCGATAAAATATTCTCAGAATGATACCCTCCAGAAAGCCCTGCCTCCAGGACAAAAACTTATCTATTCAGTTTTTACAATTCCGATAAATGAGAAAACCATATCGGGTTATTGTGCGCTGACCCAGGAAATACTTAATGTGGAAGATGTTTATCATATCCCTGCAGGCGCTCCCTTTTCCTATAATGCCCAATATGACAAAATTTCCGGTTATAAGACCACCAGTATGCTTACGGTGCCCTTAAAAACCGCAGAAAACAAGCTGCTTGGGGTAATACAGGTAATTAATGCGAAAAATGAAAATGATGAAATAATAGCCTTCAACAAGGAAGATGAACTGCTTATTTCCCACTTCGCGGTGAATGCTACCGTTGCCCTGCAGCGGGCCTATATGACCCGAGCCATGATTCTGAGAATGATAAGAATGTCAGAACTCAGAGACCCAAAGGAGACCGGAGCCCATGTTAATCGGGTTGCAGGCTATGCGGTTGAACTCTATGATCGCTGGGCCTATCATCATAAGATTCCCGATGTAGAACGGGATAAATTCAGGGATACCCTGAAAATTGCTGCAATGCTGCATGATGTAGGAAAGGTCGCAATATCAGATATAATTTTAAAAAAGCCCGCCAGGTTTACACCAGAAGAGTATGCGATTATGCAGGGACACACCTATTTTGGAGCCCGCCTCTTCGATGATATTCAGTCCCCCCTGGATGTGATTGCATCTGACATTGCCCTGACCCACCATGAAAATTGGGATGGCACAGGATACCCTGGCTGGATTGACCCGATGACACTTAAGCCTATAAAAACCGATAGCAATGGAAATCCTCTGGGACGTAAGGGGGAAGAAATTCCCCTGGGAGGCAGGATTGTAGCAATAGCCGATGTATTCGATGCCCTGTCTTCACGCCGGGTATATAAGGAACCCTGGGATGAACAATCGGTCTATAACGAAATCAGAAAACTTTCTGGGATTAAATTTGATCCAGAATTAGTTGATATATTTTTTGAAATTCTACCTAATATCAAGCAGATCCGGGACCTGTACCCCGAGCAAGCCGAATAAGACGCTGAAGCTCCCGGTCAAAACCGTCTGCAAAGGCCTTTAGCTCCTTCTTGCCATAGCCTGCAATCCGTTCTGGTCCCAGCCCCTGTTCTGCCAGGCCTACCATAAAATCCCGCAACGAAAGCCGTTCTCTGATGTTTTCCCTGGTGTAGAGCCTGCCCCGGTCATCTAAAACGGAGATATTTGCTTCTACAAGCCGGTGTGCGAGGGGAATATCCCTGGTGATAACAAGATCCCCCGGTTCAGCAAGCTCTACAATTCTGTCATCCGCTGCACCATGATGGGTTTCACACAGTTCCATCCTGCAGAGCTCATCATTAGAAATTCCGGGAATAGGCCGGTTCGCTGCAAAAATACCCTGAATACCGGTCCGTCTAATTGCCCTGAGTATGGCATCTCTTGCCGCTTTGGGACAGGAATCGGCATCGACTA
Source organism: Treponema sp. (assembly GCA_012517385.1). Lineage (GTDB taxonomy): Bacteria > Spirochaetota > Spirochaetia > Treponematales > Breznakiellaceae > Gracilinema. The sequence continues at coordinate 6,555 of JAAYUZ010000008.1, forward strand.
GAATTTTCATTGTAATCCTGAGCCGGTACTAGCACCGAAAATCTGTGCTGACCCTTCCAGGGTAAGCAATGCCCGTGAGGCTGGTAAAAAAAGGCTCATACCTTTGTGCAGTTCCATGGTCTCCCGACCGCTGTCTATTTGGGCTGAACCCTCAATAACTATGATAATTGTGGGCTTTCCAGGCAAAAGTTCCTGAGGTTTACCCTCTGTAATGTTCATGCGAAACAAAGTAAATTCGCTTACCGGGCTTGGATAAAGCCTTAAAGCATTGTCTGTTTCTATTGGTGAAAGAATTTCAGGTTTAAAGGCTTCGAATCGTATGATCCGCAGAAGTTCCGGGACATCAATATGTTTTGGTGTAAGACCACCCCGGAGCACATTGTCCGAATTTGCCATAAGTTCTACCCCAAAACCCTCTACATAGGCGTGTAGAACACCGGCCGGCAAAAAGAGGGCTTCACCAGGTTTCAGGGACAGTACATTTAAGTAAAGAGGGGCTATAACTGCACTATCGCCGGGATACAGTCTGCAGAACCGATCTATTAGCTCCCATTCTGTAGCATAAAGGGGGTGTTTCTTTTTTAATTCTGGAATCTTGTCTTGCAGGGATTTGGTGAGGTTCAGCCCTTCTCTTTGGGGTATGTTAAAGAGGCTTTGTAAAAACGCCTCATAGGCTGATCGGCTGTCATGTTGATGTATAGCTTCGATACAATGCTGCAGCTGCGGTATATCTAAGAGGGACAACAGTGCTCCGATCTTATCCTGTTCTCTAAAACCGCACATGGCGGTAAAGGGGGTAATGGCGCAGATAATTTCAGGTTTATGGTTCGCATCCTTATAATTCCGGTTCTCTGCATTGATGGGAATTCCCGCCATCTCTTCCCGGGCAAATCCTTCTTCCGCCTGTTTTTTATTCGGATGGGCCTGTATAGACAGTGGGGTAGCCGCTGCAAGGAGTTTAAATAAATAGGGCAGGGTACGGTATTCCTCTGCAGTCTCAGCTCCTAAAAAAAATGCAGGCCTAGCCTGGATTAAACTGTCCAGCCGTTGTTCAAAAGTATCATACACAGCAAGAGAAGGTGCCCGCGGGTGGGCCCCCATCCAGACTTCAGCAATTGGAACATGACGATCCGATTCGGGTAAGGATAGGATATCCTGAATCCATTGCTTCGAACCCCAGGCATACCGTTGTATCGGGTTCTTTAAAAGATAAAAGTTTTGCAGTGTTTCATTGTCCATGATTTACTTGCAAGCTGGCATCGATTCTGGTAATAAGATCAAGAAGAAGTTTTTCTACCTCTTTTGAACCCTGTTTTTCATGTAAGGAGGTGTTATTAATCTTTCGCTGTTGTTTTTCAAGTTCGTCACAGAGCATTATCCCCGCAACAATTGCTGATTTTAGGGGATCCGTAAGGCCCGTATTACGTTGTACCGAATCTACTACGGTCTGATATTTAGAAAGGAGGGCATTAAGATACAGGGGATCCTCATCGGCTCTGATGGTAAAGGATGTGCCGAGGATATCGATACGTAATCCTTCCTTCGGCATGGGTGTCCCCTTAAAAAATATCCAGCTCAGCCCCAGAAGAGGCTTCTTTAAACTCCGGTGCTGGATGGGCTGTTAAAGTATTTTGGCGGGCCTTTTCTTCCTGTTCAAGAATTGCCAGGATCGCTTCATCTGAATCGGGATCTACCGTCCCGTTCTGGGTTGAAGCCTGGGGATGTACTGCTTGCTCTACCGATTTGTCAGGGGCAGGTTCGGCTTCATAAGCTGCAGCCGTGCTTTGTTTTGAGTTAAGTTCTAATTCAAGGATGTCTTCGAATTTATTGAGCCGGTCCAATGCGGATATAATGCCCGCCTCAATTTTACCCTGATCATCCTTAAATTGTTGAATTAACACCTCGAGCTCTTGAATCCTGCTCTGGTATCCTTCCAGTTTCTCCCGCAACAGTTTATTTTCATCAGTTAGATGCTGAATCGTATCAATTGCCTTTGAAACCTTGGTTTCCAGCAGTTTCACTTGCTCGAGGGTTATCATGCCTTATGCTCCTAAGGAAGCTTTTGCCTTTTCAACAACGGCTTTAAATGCAGCCTTGTCCTGAATTGCCAGGTTTGCAAGGGCTTTTCGATCAATGGTAACACCGGCCTTGGTTAAACCATCGACCAGGCGGGAATAGGAAAGGCCTTCTTCCCGGCAGGCTGCGTTAATCCGGATGATCCAGAGCCGGCGGAAATCACCCTTCCGGTCCCGGCGATCACGATAGGCATAGAAAAGCCCCTTGGTGACCGCATCCTTAGCAACCTTATAGTTTGAATGGCGGCGGCCCCAATAGCCTTTCGCCAACTTGAGAATCTTTTTACGATGGTCCTTTCTTCTGGTACCGTCTACTGCTCTTGACATGGGGGAACCGCTCCTTCCTTAACCGTAGGGTAATAACTTCTTCTTGATTACCGGAACATTGTCGCTGGACAAAATACCGGCATGGCGGAGATTCCGCTTCCGTTTGCTCGTTTTCTTAGTCAGGATGTGGCGAAGGTTCTGTTTCTTATATTTAACCTTGCCAGATCCGGTAAACGAATAGCGCTTGGCTGCGCTTTTCTTGGTTTTCATCTTCGGCATGGCGCCATCCCTCTAAATTATTTCTTGGATTTGGGGCTTAAAACCATGGACATAAAACGACCTTCCATTGCTGGAGGTTTATCCATGACATA
>JAAYUZ010000055.1 GCA_012517385.1 Treponema sp.
CGTTAGCGGTAGCAGCGTTGGTTGTCCCGTTAGTGGTCGCAGTGGTGGCCGCTGCGCCTGCGATGGGCCAACGTGGATTTGCGACTACCCTGCCCCGGTCTACCGGCAGGGAGAACACACCCGCACCGGACGTGGCCGGCACCGGACTTTCGCCTACCACAACCTCAACATAATCATTGATAATATAATCCTTGATAAAATCCTGCTTAAAGAATTTTACTGTATAGGTGCCGGGAGCTTCACAGCGGAACACAAAGGTCTGGCCATCCGGATCGAGCCTTCGGGAATCGTAGGCGAGCCCTTTTCTACCTCCCACTTCACCGAGATACACCCAGCCCGCCCCCTGGTATGGTATTTCCACCAGCTGACCCAGGGTTGCACGGACCGACCGGGAAAGGACAACCCGTTCTTCTGCAAGGGCCGGGTTTGTCTTGGAAGGCAGTTCCGGGAGACCCGATGGAGGAACAGGGACGACTTCCTTTACTGTAGATGAATCCGGTTTTGGTTCCGCAGCCTTTAGGGTTTGGGAGTCTACCGGAGCTGCCTTCTTTTCCGCTGCAGCAGGAGCTGAGCCGGATGCTGTATTCTTCTGAGCCGTCGCTGTCTGGGGGCTTGTTGTCCCCGTGGGCTTAGATTCAGGTTTTGCTTGACCCGTCTGGGAGTTTTGCGGACCCGTTTCCGTCGCGGGCTTTACCGGCAACAGGGCCGTAGCCTCCGGGCTTGGCAGAGTCACATCTTGAGTCTTTCGGGTAAGTGCAGGCTCAACCGGCGCGGGGCTCGCCTCGGGAAACAACTGGGGGGGCTCAGTAAGGACCGGTTCACCCTCTGTTGCATTTAGCTCTGCAGGAGAGCTTACCTCTGCCACGGGGGTTCCATGTTCTTCCACCCCAGGAGTGTCGGGGGTAGAGCCGGAAGCAGCCTCGGAAGCCTTCTCTGGTGCAGAGACAGGTGTGGTTACACAGGATGCATAAAAGAGGAGCAAGATGCTAAGGACTGTAAAACCGGAAAAACCCTTCACGGGATGGCCTCCAAAAGTGTACTGATTCTATTGTCGGCTTCTTTCTGCAGGTCTTGTAAGGTTTTATCATCCAGGAGGTCCCAGAATTGGGAAACGAATTCGGCATCCCAGGCTTCCCGGGGAGCCCTATAATACAGGAAAGAGGGGACAAAGTCCGGTTCTTCTTCTACAAAAAGTTCTTTTCTGGGTATCGGTTCTGCAGCATAGGCCTGGGAAAGGGTGTGCTTGGCCACTTTAGGCTTATCAACCTGTACTATTACAAGTACACCAATAAGTAACAGGACGGTCCCGCCCAGCACAGCAAAAAGAACCATCCGACGGGTATGGAGCCAATCCAGAACTTTTTCCACATCCAGCTTCATGGCTCATAGTGTACCATTTTTTCATCAACCTGTATATTTCATCAAAGGTTCTTTCAACAATCCCTGAGTTCTGAAAGAGCCAAAATCTTCCAACCCTTTTTTGCTTTTATCGTATAGTAAGGTATATGCAGTATGAAAAGCCGCAGGACACAGCTAAGCTCATCTTGAGCATACCGGCCACACCGGAAGCGCTCTGGAAGGAATTCTACCCCCGAATTATGGTGTATCTCTGCTCTTTCAGAAGGTTGAGCCGGGAAGACCGGGAAGAACTTGCATCGGATACACTCTATAAGGTCTGGCAGCACCGGCATAAGGTAGGACCAGAAGTTGATTGTCGAGCCTGGATCTATACAATTGCCCGCCATACGGCGATTGACTGGTTACGAAAGTCAGGAAAGACCAGCAAATCCATTGAGCTTGAAAGCGATACCCATGAGGATCTGTATAATCCAGCCCCGGAGTACGGTGTATTACAGCAGGAGGAGACCAATTTTATTCAGCAGTTCCTGAAAGAACTCTCCGAAACAGATCGGGAAATAGCATTTTTATACTATTATGAGGGGCTTATTATCTCAGAAACAGCCCAGGTTCTTGATCTACCCATTGGCACTGTTAAATGGAAACTCCATGAAATCCGGAAAGAACTGAAAAGGAGGTTGAACCATGAATATGGACAATCCTAAAGACCCTGAATTGCTATTACAACAATACTTTAGGGAAGCGGTGCAACATGAACAGAACAATTCCACACCCCCTCAACGTTTTATCGAGGCATGTACAGGGGATGCTCCGTTTGAAAAAGAAGATACTGTTCCGAAAGAGATTGCGAAAGAAGTGTCTACCCGCACCTGGATCAGAGACTGGAAAATGCGGTCCTTTGTAGAAGGAAGCTTACAGGTTCTGCTGAGTCTTGCTGCATCCTGGTTAATCGTAGTGTACGCCGGGAATGCCAGTTCCGGTGTCCTGGCCCAAAAACTTACTAACAAAGAGGATCTGCAAAAGATAGGCTCCGCTTTCTTAGACCTTTCTAAACAATTAGATGAGGGTCTCTGGAGCCGTATCACGGAGAATAATTAAATAGAAACAATCCGGAAAGCCGGCTCCGGTTTGCTATATATCATTTTAAGGAGTGTAGTATGAAGAAACTACGGTATGTGGTGGGAATCCTGTTGTTCCTGGCGATTATCAGTCTGTGTGTGTATGGCAGCGGCGGCACCATGATCGTATTCGCAGATATACTATCTGCCCTTATAACAGTTGGGGTTACGATAGTGCTTCTGCGGACCGGATGGACCTTCCGTGAGATGGGGCAAGCCTTCTCCGCAGCCTTTAATGAAACAACAGACAGGGAAGGTCTTAAAACAGCGGATGTATTCTTTGCTACCACGGGGAATTACCTCAGCCTTTCCGCAGCTTTTAGTATTTTAATAAGTGTAATAATTATTTTAAAAAATCTTACAGACAAGGACATGCTCGGACCAAACCTCGCTGTAGCCCTGATATCCCTCTTGTATGCGGTACTGTTCCAGCTCATTATCGTATTGCCCATGAGAGGCATGATACAAAAGAAGCTGAAATAAGAGAGCCTTGCCAGCCCCTGGTATGCCCCTTATAGTATTTCTGGAGGTACCTATGGGAACGTTAAAAATTCTTCCCTGCCTGGATTCAAAAGATATAGCATTGGAAGTAAAGCGCAGTCTTGATATTAACCGGGGAGTAGCAGCAGAGCTGGGGCAAACTGCGGTGGAAGCCGCCCGGCTTGGTTATTATTTCACCCGGGATAATACAAAAGTTTCGTGGGGGAATATGGTGCAGCATGCTGTTCTGGCAAAAAAGAGTATTCCTCCCCAGGCGGAACTCCCGAACCCTGCATCCATTGAGTTTCCAGAGACTGAAGTACAGGTTACAAATGAAACTACCCTGAGGGCTGGCTTTCGTCTTTACAAACGGGGTTTAGCTCCGTTAGCCCTTAACTTTGCCAATGGAATCCATCCTGGCGGGGGCTTTCTTTCCGGTGCAAAAGCACAGGAAGAAAACCTTTGCCGTTCCAGTGCTTTGTACATGACCCTGACAGGAGATCCCATGTATGAAGCACACATGAAGCGGCCGCGACCGGATTCGACCGACTGGGCCATTCTTTCTCCTGATGTTCCGATTTTCAGAACCGATGATGGAACAGCCCTGGATGAACCCTGGATTATGAGTTTTATCACCTGTGCCGCTCCCTATGTGCCAGGGGTCGGTCAGCCAGAATCAGGAGACCTGCTCCAGAGAAGGATCCATCGGGTGCTTGCTATCGCCAGAGCCTATGGCTACCAGGACCTTATTCTGGGGGCCTGGGGCTGTGGAGCCTTCGGAAACGATCCCTGGCGCACCGCCCAGGATTTCCGAACCGCCCTGGAAGGAGCATTTTCAGGTGCATTTCATCATGTGGTATTTGCCGTTACAGACTGGTCCCCGGAAAGGAAATTCTTACAACCATTTCGAGAGACCTTTACAA
>JAAYUZ010000056.1 GCA_012517385.1 Treponema sp.
CCTGTCATGACAAAGAGTCCCGCAGTTATAAGGAAGCTGATCATTGCAAGAATAATTGAAAAAATGAAAAACCAGGGGGGCGAGAATATGAAAGTAGCGATATATAAAAGCGCAAGACCGGCAAAGCCGGCCAAAAGAAGATAGAGGGGACGGCCAGGATTGATGAATGAACGGGAGAGTATGGTGCTGAGCAGGGTTACCGTGGCATCCGCATCTCCTGCAGTGGAACCAATGACACAGTACCCATCCCGAAGCAGCGATTCCAGCCGTGTATGCAACACCAATAGTTCATCATGGGCTTTCCGTGCCCAGCCAAAGGCCTGGGAAGCGAGTTCTTTAAGAGAAGCAATCCGCTCTTTTCCCCCTTCCTGCAGGGCCTCAGTTTCCAGAAGCTTATCGTAGCCAGCGAGAATTTTTTGTTCCTCCGGTCCCTGAAGAAAAAAAGCAGCCGATATATAAAAAGCATGGCGGGCTTCTCTCCATTGCCGGACCTTGTCCGGCAGAGGATTTTCCATAGCTTCCTGTTCAAGGGATTGGGCATATTCATACAAGGTAGTTGGATACTGAAGTGCATCCAGATTGATAAAATAGCCGGCCCGTTCCATTTCCTTGAGGGCTTCATAGAGTTTCTTTTCCTGGTCCAGATAGGTCTTAAGATCTGAAACAGGGACCGATTTATATGATTCTGGCCGGTGTACCAATAGGCGGCCCTGAGTATCCAGCGGGAGCTCATACCGCTCATGCTCGGTTACTAACTGAAGCCCCATTCCTGAATGATTAAGCTTTACGTCTCCACCAATACTTTGCATGAGGACCGCCATTCCCGCATGGAGCAGTGTCTTGTTGGGAAGTTCCTTTACCGGATACATCCTCCGCAGGATCCCATCTGAGTCCCGGTCCACCTTTGAATAGACCGCCTGTCCACCCCAGATTTCAAGGGCGCTGGCTCCGGTATCAGCCCATTCAAGGTCATCACAGAGAATAACCTGATGAAAAAGGGCCCTCGCTTTTTCCAGCTCCAATGCCCGGGTGTTACCCGATTCGGTGATAGTTAAAAGAAGCCGGTTTTTGCTCTCCTCTACCAGTGCATTGACATCCCGTACATAACGCTGGGTATCCTGGGGCCGTATAGATCCCAAGCGGATACCATCAAACAGGTTGGATATATTGTTCTGTATCCGTGAAAATTCTTTTTGAACCAATTGCTGCCGATCGGTGCTGCTGAAACGCTGGCTTTCATCTGGTAAGGACACTCTGGTCTGAAACACCGCAAGCCTGCTCTGCATGGCAGAAAGTACTTTTAAAACCCGGACCGCATCCTCAGAAGAGAGGGTATCTGGAGCCTCTCCCCTGGTATCTATCACTACCAAATCAGGGGGTGCTTCCAGACGGGGCCTTAGTTTCATCAACACATCATAAAGAGGATCAAGGGGAAGATCAGGAATGGACAAGAGATAAGCCCCTGAAATAAGCAGGACTATCACAAAGGGCACCAATTTAAGATGTTTCATGGATCCATAATACACAATTTCTATTGTTTTTGCAGTTCGCTTCGGGATATAGTTATTATATAACCTATAGATACGTTTTTTTATACCGATATCTATAGTTAGAAGTGGAGGAACTAATGAAACGAAAAAGCGTATACCTTGCAGGGCTCACCCTGCTGTCCCTGATTGTCCTGTTCTCCTGTGCAAAACCGCCAACAGCCGAGATGGATGCTGCTAACGCTGCGGTAGCAAAGGCCCAGGCAGATACCAATGTAACCCAGTATGCGCCGGATTCCCTGAAACGGGCTGCCGATTCTCTGGCAAAAATGAAGGCAGAGGCGGATGCCAAACGGTATGATAATGCAAAAACCCTGGCCCAGGAGACTATTAAACTGGCTGACCAGGCGATAGCCGACGGAAATGCCGGCCTGGAGCGGGCTAAAGATGAGGCTGCAGGACTTATCGCCTCAAGCAAATCCCTGGTATTGGAAGTAACCAATGCCCTTGCCAGTGCCAAAAAGGTTGCCCGTATCAAACTGAATTTTACGGATCTTACCTCACAGTTTAACAGCGCCAAGGCTACCCTTGCGGACGCAGAAAAGGATCAGGGAAGCGGGAATTATAAAAGCGCTATAGAGAAGGGCAAAAAGGCTCGTACAGCTTTAAGCGATATGCTTGCTGCTATCAGCAGTGCGGTTCAGGCTGCTTCTAAGAAAAAATAAACACAGCAAAAACTATAGTTATCTGCGGCGCAGTGCAAGCTCTGCATTACGCCGCAGCGATGCTGGTCCAAGCCATTGCATACCCAGGGCGGAGCCCTTTACTACGGACCGGATCTCTTCATCACCCGCATTTAGAATCCATGCTGCGGAAAAATAATCAGGCAGTTTTCCCCGCTCAGTATCGATACCCTCTATGGGCTTTTTATTGTAGGGGCAGGCATCCTGGCAGTTCGTGCATCCATACAGGCGCTGTCCCCAAACAGCGACGACATCATCGGGCACTTGGTCTCCATTGCCAGAGGCATACCACTGGATACACCGTTCCTTCTTTAATAACCCATCTCCAGCCAAAGCGCCAGCAGGGCAGGCATTCACACAGGCAGGGCTGTCTCCGCAGATCTTACAGGCTGGAAAAGCCTGTCGCTCAAAATCTATGGGGAATGAAATTCCAAGTCGGGTGCTTTCTGCGGTACATTGTGGGCCGGCGGGAATAAGCTCCTGCATGGCCACTTCTGTAGCAGCAGAATGCTCAGCAGGCAAGATCCCCGGTAAGGGCACATCGGATTGCACAGGAAAGGGCAGGGTCATCGCGGCGATGATAATAAGAGATCCCGCCTCAGGGGTGATTATAAGACTATTTTTACCCAGCCATCCAAGTCCGCACAGCATTGCCAGCGGTTTTTCAGGCACCGGAGAATTGCATAGTATCCGGTAATCGGATCGTTTTCCTCCAAATCGCTCTCTAAAAACCTTTACCAGAGCCTGTAACCTTATCACCGCTTCGGCATAGTAGTTCCGTCTCGCAAAGGGAGCGATCCCTGCGGGATGACCGTCCGACCGGGCCTCTGGCTCGGTTTTCGACTGAGCTATCGGCTGGGCTTGTTGCTGGGTTTTCGACTGAGCTATCGGCTGGGCTTCCGGCTGGAGCCCCGGCTGGGCTTGTTGCTGATTTTCAGGGGCTGCAATACCTCTATTCCCATAAGGAAGGGCCACCACCATAAGAGAAGGGGCTCCTTCCCAATGGTTATCCCGCTCCATTTTTAATCCAAAGATACGTTCTGGTTCATAGGGAGAAAGAAACCGGACCCGGGAAAAGCCAGATCCCAGTGCAGCATCCCGAATATAATCCTCTATTGACGACAGGTGCATTTTACCGTTACTGTATGGAAAGTGGAATATTTTATCTAGGGGTCCCCATGGCAATCGAGTTTTTAGAAAAGCTGTTATCTCTTTTTACCGGCGGAACGGACAGTGAATCTGAAAAACGCAGACAGCTAAAACAAATTGCTCGGGATATTACAAAAAACAAGTATAAATTTTATAAAGTCCGGGGCGAAGAAGTTCAACCAATCTTTGCAAAACTCTTTTATGATATCTACAAAATTCTGTCACCTGCCCAGGTTTTTCTACAGAATGCGGATAAATCCAATCAGCTGAAACAAATTGTGATTGAGACCTTCCTCGATAAACCCATGCTGGACCTGCAGGAACGGCTTTCCGAAGAATCAATCAAAGAACGGGCAAAAAGCACCACTATTAAAGATTTAGCTCAACAACTCAACAGTGATCTTACCAATTTTATAGCTGGCTTTGATGGAGAACGGAGCAATGCCATCGATCGCTGTTATAATCAAATACTTACTTTTGTACAACTCGTCAACTTTGATTATTTCTTTCTTTTAAAGAAATTTGATGCTAATATTTCCGAACGTAATTTTACCTATAAACCGCAGTTTGAACCAATCCGCGGTGAATACATCAGTGATGATATAAAGGACTTTCTAGAAATTCTTTATGCCATAGATTTTGAACAGGACTGGAAACAGGCCTTTACAGCCCTTAAAAACTATAAGGGAGTTGAAGTTGTCGCAGTGGACCAATGGAACAAACTGGTAAACGTATTCAGAGACCTTAAACGTTCTGGCATATTTGAACTCATGGTCCGCCATATTGATAAAAACCCTACCTGGCTTCCCAAACCAAACATTCCCAACGAATATATCCTGGATGCTTACTTGCAAAAGACCAGAACTCAGGTGGAAGTACTTTTACAACAGCTGGTTCAGGAGCGGCGGAACGCCAAGATTGATGAACTGGCAAAGCTTATATTCGGGACCTCCGCCGTAAGCAGGTTGAAAAATTACACAGAAAAAGCCAACGTTACCTTTCAGAAAAAGATGCTCGGCGGTTTCATCCATATTCAGGGATTGAACTACCTTAAAGCCTTTTTACTCGACTTTTTTAAAAAGGATATCCGGGAACTCTGCGATCTGCTGCTTGTCCGTGGCCAATGGTCCACCAATATACTTTCTCAGCAGTTATCAGAAAGCTATCATGAAATTATGACCATATCGGATAAATTAATAACCTTTGATGATTCCCTTGCTGACGATGGTGATATGGGAGGCCGACTGCGGATTGCCATGGCTAAGGCAGATCGGGATAAGGAGCAAGTAAAATATGTGAGGACCTTGCTTAAGGGAATCAATGACGAAGCGCTAAAGTTTATTACCTTAAGCGCACAAAATCTAATTATTATAGGTAAAAACCTGAAACAGGTCCTGGAGGATTATCAACGAAATCCCCATGAGCTCATCATTAACTGGAAAGATATAGAAAACTCAAGTGAAAAACCGATTGATCAGAGAATAACCGAGATTTACAAGGTTATTTATTATTTTGTTCAGCTCATGCAATTCTTTGTAAAACAAGAACAAATCCCTGGTCAATAAGCCTTCCGGCCGGGGTGCTTGCACTTTTTCCTCTATAGATATAGTATAAAGATATCACTTCCATATTTTATCCCACCAACGAGGAAGGCATATGTCCGATAAGAAGATTGTTATGATCGACGGAAACACTGCGGCTGCCCATGTGGCCCATGCCCTCAGTGAAGTAATTGCCATTTATCCAATTACCCCGTCCAGTCCAATGGGAGAACTCTCCGATGAGTATTCTGCCCAGGGTCGGAAAAACCTGTGGGGCACCGTTCCCCAGGTTGTTGAAATGCAGTCAGAAGCCGGTGCAGCCGGTGCTGTCCATGGTGCGTTAACCACCGGTGCCCTGAGCACCACCTTCACCGCAAGCCAGGGACTGCTCCTGATGATCCCCAACATGTACAAGATCGCAGGCGAGCTCACCTCCACCGTGTTCCACATAGCCGCCCGAGCCCTGGCAGCTCAAGGTCTGTCCATCTTTGGTGACCATTCAGACGTAATGGCCTGCCGCCAGACCGGTTGGGCTATGCTGGCTTCCAACAATGTACAGGAAGTCATGGATCTGGCCCTGATTGCCCATGCAGCTACTCTGGAATCCCGGGTACCCTTCCTGCACTTCTTCGATGGGTTCCGAACTTCCCATGAGGTTCAGAAGATCGAAGAACTTTCCTACGACATCATGCGTCAGATGATCTCCGATGAACTGGTCGCAGCTCACCGGGCCCGGGGTCTTACCCCGGAAAATCCAGCCATCCGCGGTACGGCTCAAAACCCTGATGTGTATTTTACCGGCCGGGAAACGGTGAACAAGTACTATGCTGCGGTCCCCGCCATTGTTCAAAAATACATGGACCAATTTGCTAAACTGACCGGTCGACAGTATAAGATTTATCAGTACTACGGAGCCCCCGACGCAGATCGGGTTATCGTAATCATGGGTTCCGGTGCAGAACCGGTCGAAGAAACCGTAGATTTCCTTAACAAGAAGGGTCAGAAGGTAGGTGTACTCAAGGTTCACCTCTATCGTCCCTTTGATGCATCCCTCTTTGTAGCAGCCCTGCCTTCAACAGTGAAAGCCATTGCAGTGCTCGACCACACCAAGGAACCGGGCTCCTTAGGCGAACCCATGTATGAAGATGTCCGGACCGCGGTCGGCGAAGCCATGAGCGGCGGCAAGAGCCAGTTTAAGGATTATCCCAAAATTGTGGGCGGCCGCTATGGCCTCGGATCTGCCGAATTTACCCCCGGTATGGTCAAGGCAATCTTTGATAATCTCTCCCAGGCAAATCCCAAAAACCACTTTACCGTGGGTATCTACGATGACGTGGCCTTTACATCCCTGGAATGGGACGAAAATTTTGACCTGGAAGATGAGGGTGTCCATGAAGCGCTGTTCTACGGCCTTGGATCCGACGGTACCGTCGGCGCCAACAAGAACTCCATAAAGATAATTGGCGAAGCCACCGATAACTACGCCCAGGGATACTTCGTATACGACTCTAAAAAGGCTGGTACGGTTACGGTGTCCCATCTGCGTTTTGGTAAAAAGCCAATCCGCAAGCCCTACCTGGTTACTAAGGCTAACTTCATCGCCTGCCACAAGTTCAGCTTTATCGAAAAAGTCGATATGCTGTCCAGGGCTAAGAAGGGCGGTACATTCCTGCTCGCCAGCCCTTATCCGGCAGACCAGGTGTGGAACCATCTCCCGGTAGAAGTCCAGAAACAGATCATCGACAAGGAACTAAAGTTCTATGTCATCGATGCGGTAAGCCTTGCTGAAAAAGCTGGTATGGGCGGACGGATTAACGTGATCATGCAGACCGCCTTCTTTAAGATCTCCGGCGTACTTCCAGAAGAAGAAGCAGTAGAGCTTATTAAAAAGTCGATTAAAAAGACCTATGGGAAAAAGGGTGAAGAGATTGTAAAGAAAAATATCGATACCATCGATATGGCCCTGGCCGGCATTCAGCAGGTGAACTATCCTAAAACCGTTTCGGGCACCCTTAAGATGATTCCCCCTGTTCCCGCAAATGCTCCAGCCTTTGTCAAAGAAGTTATCGGAGAAATTATCGCCTTCCGAGGTGAAAAGATCCCCGTTTCCAAGATGCCCGATGATGGTACATTCCCCACGGGAACTACAAAATACGAGAAGCGAAATATCGCAGAAAAGATTCCCGTATGGGATCCTGAAACCTGTATCCAGTGCGGTAACTGTACCATGGTCTGTCCCCATGCGGTTATCCGCATGAAAGCCTATACACCGGACAAACTGGCTGGTGCTCCTGAAACCTTTAAGTCTACCGATGCAAAGGGCAAGGAATTTGAGGGCATGAAGTTTACCCTTCAGGTTTCACCTGAAGATTGTACCGGCTGTGGAGCCTGTGTAAACATCTGTCCTGCAAAGAATAAGACTAATCCTGAACTGAAGGCTATCAACCTGCAGCCCCAGCTCCCCCTCCGGGAAGCAGAAGCGAAAAACTGGGACTTCTTCCTCAAGATCCCCAACACGGATTCCAAACTGCTTAACCTGAACCTTGCCAAGGGTATCGGAATGAAGCAGCCCCTCTTTGAATTCTCCGGTGCCTGTGCAGGCTGTGGTGAAACCCCCTATGTAAAACTCCTGTCCCAGCTCTTTGGCGATCGTGCAGTTATTGCCAACGCCACCGGTTGTTCTTCTATTTATGGCGGTAACCTGCCCACCACTCCTTATGCTAAACGGGATGATGGCCGCGGACCAGCATGGTCTAACAGCCTCTTCGAAGATGCCGCTGAATTTGGTATGGGTATGCGGCTCACCAGCGACAAGTTGGCAGAACATGCCCGTGAAGTAGCCCAGGAAGCGAAAAATGCTGGTATCCAGGCAGCCTTGCTTGATAAGATCCTTGCAAATCCTCAGGATACCGATGAGGCCATCGAGGAACAGCGGAAGCTGGTAGACCAGCTGAAAGCAGCCCTTAAGAGCGATAGCACCCCCCTGGCTAAAAATCTCCTTTCCCTGGCGGACCACTTTATTAAGCGTTCTGTCTGGATCCTTGGTGGTGACGGCTGGGCTTACGACATCGGCTTCGGCGGTCTCGATCACGTTATAGCCTCCGGCAAGAACGTAAACATTCTTGTCATGGATACTGAAGTTTACTCCAATACTGGCGGTCAGATGTCCAAGGCAACCCCCGTCGGCGCAATTGCAAAGTTTGCTGCCGCTGGTAAGGAAATTACCAAGAAGGATCTGGGTGCAATCGCCATGAGCTATGGCTATGTCTATGTGGCAAAGGTCTCCATGGGAGCCAATATTGCACAGACTATCAAGGCCTTCCGGGAAGCCGAAAGCTACGATGGTCAATCCATCATCATCGCCTATTCTCACTGTATCAACCATGGTATTGACATGATGAAGGGGATGGATCAGCAGAAGGCAGCGGTAACAAGCGGTCTCTGGCCGATTTACCGTTACGATCCCCGTCTTAAAGCTCAAGGAAAAAATCCCTTCCAGCTGGATTCCAAAGACCCCACCACTCCTGTGGAAGACTTCATGTATAAAGAAGTCCGGTTCAAGGCTCTTAAAGCTGCAGATCCCGATCGTGCAGATGCGCTTCTTGCTAAAGCAAAGGCGCAGATCGAGAGGACCTGGAAGGAGTATAAATACCTGGCTGAAAGGCCCTTCTAAGGCAGTAAAACCCCTAAAACATAATTTCATGTAGGGGAATAATAAAAAAAATGAACGGGGCTGTCCAAAAGGTTGAGGACAGCCCCCTTTTTATATACAGGCAGCATGACAGTCTGCCTGGTATATTCAGAATGGAGGGCAGCAAACTTTTTAAAATTAGAGAGGCCCTCATTTAAAAAAATGTCAAAAATTTCTATTGTCCCAAAAGGACCTTCGTTGTATAGTTATGGGGATGATGACTATTCTTGCGATTGATGACGATCCGGCCCAATTGGAACGTTTGTCATTAATCCTTAAACACTTGCAATACCCCATTGTAGAATATTTAACAGCAGAAACAAAGCAGGAAGGCTTACAGATCGCCCAGGAACAGATCATAGATCTGGTGTTAACCGATCTCAGATTACCTGATGGGAATGGGATTGAGGTGCTGCAGGCAATTAAAGAAATGAATCCCATGATCCCGGTCGTAGTCATGACTGCCTTTTCAGATGCCCGGGAAGCAGTCGACATTCTTAAACAGGGTGCAGATGACTATCTTGTAAAACCAACCCACCCGGAAGATATTGAAAAACTTGTACTTCGTATCTATGAAAAGGGAGTACTCATCAGAGAAGCCTTTCTCCCGCCTGCTGAAGGAAAGGAAAGTTCCCCTGCCGTGGCAGGGATAATTTACCGGGGTAAGCAGATGGCCCAGGTGATGCAGACTGCCGCCCGTTGTGCCGAAAGTGATGCCACCGTAGTTGTGTCTGGTGAAAGTGGTACCGGGAAAGAACTGGTCGCCCGTTTTATTCACGAACGGTCATTGAGACGGAACAAACCCTTTGTGGCGGTGAACATTTCTGCCCTGGCTGAATCACTTGCAGAAAGTGAGCTCTTTGGTCACAAAAAGGGAGCCTTTACCGGTGCGGACACGGACCGGATTGGCCGATTCGAGATGGCTAACGGAGGGACCCTCTTTATTGATGAAATTGGCGATATTCCGCCTGCCATACAGGTTAAACTACTTCGGGCACTTCAGTTCGGTACGATTGAGCGGCTTGGAGAAAACACACCACGGCAGCTTGATGTCCGAATCATTGCGGCTACCAACCGGAACCTGGCAGCCCTTGTTGAACAAGGACAATTCCGAAAGGACCTCTATTATCGTATAAATGTAATCACACTGGAGTTGCCCCCTCTGCGTCAGAGGAAGGAGGACATCCCGGCCCTGGTTGACCATTTTATAACCTATTTTAATGAACGAAACCACAGGTCAGTTCAGGGTGTATCTCGAGAAGCAATGAATAAACTTATGCGCCATGATTATCCTGGCAATGTTCGGGAATTGGAAAATATTATTGAACGTGCGGTAGTGCTTTGCAGAGGAGATCTAATTTTAGAGCGGGACTTACCACCCCTTAATAACACCAGCATCTGGGAAGATACAAAACAAAATTATGAACAACAGATGGCTAATTTTGAACGAAGCCTTTTGGAAAAGGCCCTGGCGGAAGCTAAGGGAAATAAAAGTGCCGCCGCTCGCGCCTTAGGTATTTCTGAACGACACCTAAGATCCCGTCTTGAACGTCTCTATCCTAAGGGTTAACCAGTTTGCATTATGTATTTGAGCAGATCTCAACATATAAAAAAAATAGGTTTTATTTCTACACGTTTTAAAGGAACCGATGGTGTTTCTTTGGAAACAGAAAAATGGCGAACTGTCCTGGAACAGATGGGATATGAGTGCTACTTTTTCTCTGGCCTTTCCGACTGGATCCCGGAGAGATCCATGGTAGTACCAGAGGCATTCTTTGGCCATCCCCGTATTCAGGAAATACAGGAGCGATGTTTTGGAACAACAGTCCGTAGCAGAGCTCTAACAGGAGAAATTCAGGATGTCCGACATCTTTTAAAAAAAGCACTCTATGATTTTACAGATATCTTTAAGATTGACCTTTTAATAATTGAAAATGCAGTGACCATACCGATGAATATTCCCCTGGGTTTGGCAATTACCGAGCTGATCGCTGAGACAGGGATCCCCACCATAGCACATCATCATGATTTTGCATGGGAACGGCAGCGATTCACCGTTAATGCCGTGGAAGATTACCTGGCTATGGCCTTTCCGCCGAGGTTGCATACCATTAATCATGTGGTTATAAACAGCGAAGCTCGAAAACAGTTATCCTATCGATGCGGGCTTTCATCAATCATTATTCCTAACGTATTTGATTTTTCTAAAGAACCACCCCAGCTCGACGAATATGCAAAGCACTTCAGAGCCGATGTGGGAATCGCTCCGGAGGATACACTGCTCCTCCAGCCGACACGAATTATCGCAAGAAAAGGCATAGAACATTCGATAGAGCTTGCATACCGTCTCAGAGATCATAATGCAAAATTACTCATCAGCCATCAGGAACGGGATGAGGGCTCACTGTACTATAATCGTACTATGGAATACGCCCAGCTATTAGGAGTGGAAGTCATAGTCCGACCGGATATTATAGGACCCGAACGGGGCATCACTTCAGAGGGAAAGAAAAGGTATAGTTTATGGGATTGTTACCTCAATGCAGATTTCATAACCTACCCGTCCTTATATGAAGGTTTTGGCAATGCTTTTTTAGAAGCAATCTGGTTCCGTAAACCAATCTTGGTAAACCGTTATTCCATTTTTGAACAGGATATTGAACCGGTAGACTTTGATGTGATTACCATGGACTCCTACATTACCGATGACACTGTAGCCGCGGTGCAGGTTCTTTTAGACACCCCTGAAGCAGTACAGTTGATGGCGATGAAAAATTTTGAATTAGGTAAACGATTTTTTTCCTTCTCTCTGCTTGAACAGCGGATAAAACAGGTACTGATGAATTTCGGCCAGGTCTGAAATTTGACTATCAGGAACTTTCATCTTACAATAAGCCTATTCGGTCCAAGATGGACTAATTGGAGGTTTATATGGTATCTGGTGGTATTGCGCTGCTTCTGCTGTTAGTCGCAGTGGTGCTCATCGTTTACTTTACGGGCAAGCTAAAGGTTAATGCCTTTGTAGTACTCATCATGGTGGCATTCCTCTTTGGTCTTGCTATTGGCATGCCAGCCCTCAATGTGGTTAAAGCCATCAAAGATGGTTTTGGAGGAACCCTTTCCAGCATCGGTATCGTTATCGTTGCAGGAACCATCATCGGGATGATCCTGGAAAAGACCGGCGCGGCCCTCTCCATGACCCAGGCTATACTTAAGCTTGTCGGAAAGGAACGTTCGCCCTTGGCCATGAGCATAGCGGGATATGTGGTATCTATACCTGTATTCTGTGACTCTGGATATGTAATTTTAACCCCCCTTAATAAGGCATTAGCGAAAGAAACTGGCACATCCATGGCTGTTATGGCTATTGCTCTTTCTACAGGGCTCTATGCAACCCATACCATGGTTCCACCAACCCCTGGACCGATCGCAGCTGCTGGTACTGTCGGAGCTGACCTGGGCCTCGTCATTCTTTATGGTCTGATTGCCGCAATTCCTGCCATGTTGGCTGGTTATTTCTGGGCGATAACGGTGGGCAAAAAATATGATATCCCTTCTGATGTAGAAGAATCCTACACGGACCTGATAAATAAATATGGGAAATTACCTTCAGCCTTCATGTCTTTTATGCCCCTCGTAATTCCCATAATCCTTATCCTTTTAAAATCCGTCGCTGATTTCCCGACTAAACCCTTTGGGAAAGAGGGCTGGCTGACCCCTGCGATCAGCTTTATCGGAGATCCAGTCACTGCATTAACCATCGGTGTTCTTATTTCTCTGCTCTTGGTTAAAAAGGAAGAAATGGGAACCGCTGTCGATAAATGGATGGCTGCAGGTATTAAGGATGCAGCGATTATCCTGGCAATCACCGGTGCGGGTGGTTCCTTTGGCAAGGTATTGCAGGGATCGCCGATTGTGGACTTTATAAAAACAAATATGACAGGACTGAACCTTGGAATATTCCTGCCCTTCATTATCGCTGCAGCATTAAAGACTGCCCAGGGGTCTTCCACGGTCGCAATCATAACGACTGCAACAATTTTAGCTCCCCTGCTTCAGACTCTAGGTCTTAATCCAGCACTCACTGTTATTGCAATCGGTGCTGGAGCCATGGTTGTATCCCATGCCAACGATTCCTATTTCTGGGTAGTATCACAGTTTTCCAATATGCCGGTAAATACAGCGTATAAAGCCTATACGTCTGCAACTGCGGTAGAAGGTATTGTGGCCATGATTGTTGTGGCAATCATGTCCTTGTTTATACGGTAAAAATGTTCTATCCTGCCTGGGAACCGTAGGGTCCCAGGCTCGAATTATTAATGATGAACTCTTATCCCCATATCCTTTAAAAACTTTCGGAAAGTCATCTTAAACTTGCGTTGTGAATCTATAAACAGTTCTTGGGTTTTAAATAATCCTTCTGTAGATTCGTAAAAGGTTTTTAACGTTCTATATACATCACCTTTTAAAATATTATAGGATGGTCCATATCCAAAATGTTCAATAGGCCTGAAAGTCCCTACATTTCCTGCATTATGAACTACCGCAATAAGCCGCCCAGCCCCGGTATAAAACATTCCTTTTTTAATTTCTATCCCCTCTCTGGCGGTGGCTATCACATAGTTATAGATTGAGTCGAGCCGATAAAAACCTTTATCATACAGATATCCATTTAGAACAACCTGATCTGGTCCGAAACGGCTTTTATCTTTAATAGTGATATTCACTATTTCGGAAAGGTCAATCATTTTTTGCCTCGGGCCAATAACCATCCCTCCATTGATCATAGGATTTTTTATAAAACATTCGAGCAGCCGATCCTTATCCTCGGGATCAAAAAAATCATTTGATATAAAGATGGAAACAAGGGGCTTGTAATCCTCACAGACAGCCCTAAACTGATCTGTATGTTCTGAAAATAATATATTGATATCGGCCTGGAAAATTATATCTCCTGAGTCACATAACATTACCTGCTGATATTCGGGATGCTCCTGGAGTAATAATTTCATATCCCGATATCGAATTGATGTGACATGCCCATCCCGTTCACAGGACCTAACAATCACACCATTGGATTGTAAATAGAATCGTTGGGCTACACTCAGTCCGTAATCCAATACCGCCACATCAATATGTTCTAAATTTGTATTAGCCCTGAGCGATGCAAACCAATGTTCTATCAGAAAATCACCATATTTTTTATCCGAAGCAGTTATTATAAGGTTAGTCTTCATTTTTTGCCTCCTGCCAAAATTGTTCCATTTGTTGTATATGGTCTTTATCCATAGGCAGATTATATTTTTTCATTGCCTGCTCAACACTCTGAAAACGTCGGACAAATTTATTATTTGTCCGCTGGAGGGCAACCGAAGGGTCTACCTGCAAATATCGGCAGATATTGACTACCGAAAACAGCAGGTCTCCCAATTCTTCCTCCAGATGTTCCCGATGTATCTCCGAATCATGTTCCCGATGGGCTTCACAGGCTTCTTTTGCTTCTGCCAATTCTTCATCGATTTTATTCCAGACTCCGGAAACATCGGGCCAATCGAAGCCGACTTTGGCAGCTTTTTTTTGTAATTTATACGCCCGGTCCAGTGGCGGCAGCGCCCGGGATACCTGGTCCATGAGAGAATCCTTGGGCTTTCTTCCTTCCTGTTCTACCTTTATTTTAGCCCACTGCTCTAAAACCTCTTCGCTGGTAGAAGCGGAACTTTCACCAAACACATGGGGATGACGGCGAATTAACTTTGCGGTAATCTCCTGCAAGCTATCGGATACAGAAAACAGTCCCGTCTGTTCGTACATATAGGCTATCATGATAGCTAAAAGGAAAATATCGCCCAGTTCTTCCCGAACATGGGGCCAATCCTTAGAGTCAATCGCTTCTATACATTCGTAGGTCTCTTCAATAAGCGCCCCTCGGAGGCTTTCCGGCGTCTGTTCCCGGTCCCAGGGACAACCATCATCGGCACGGAGCCGTTTTACAACCGAATAGAGCCCATCAAAGGCTTCTGCTGCTGTTTTTTTTGTTTCCATATCATTAATTAGCTATAAAATACCACAAAGGGTCAAGTAAGCCAGCGTTTATTCCATGCTGGCAGTAATACTTCAGGACCGAAGACCAGGGCACATTCCAGTGCACTCGCTGATTGAGACAGCACCTGATCAAGTATGGGCATTTCTTCCTGTGAAAAATCAGAAAGCACATAGGATGCAATATCCTTATGTTCGGGCCTGCCGATTCCAATCCTAAGACGCCAGAAATCAGCGGTCCCGAGGGATGCTTTTATGGATCTGAGTCCGTTATGCCCACCAAGGCCACCAGAAAACTTAACAGAAGCGGTCCCCAGGGGTAATTCCAGTTCATCATGAACCACAAGAATCCGTTCCGGTGGGATCTTAAAAAAGCTTGCGGCTTCTCCGACCGCATCGCCTGACCGGTTCATGTATGTTTCTGGCAGCATGCAATGGATTCGTTCCGGATGCTCTGAAAGGAATGCTAAGCCTGCAACAGGTTGACCAACTAAAGAGGCAGACCGTTCCTGCCATTCCTCAACACTTAAAAGATTTTTAACCCTTTGATAATCGATGCTCCCAAAACGGGATTTAAATTTTTTTTGCAAAGAAATTAGCCCAGTGATATGCAGCCGTTCCCAAAGGAGCCATCCCGCATTATGCCGGTTATTCTGGTATTCTCTTCCATGGTTGCCTAAAAATGCTACAAGCTCAATCATTCTTATTTACAGTTCTCCCGGTGTTATAGTAGACTGGAGAACAAACTTAGTAAAGGACAACAGGCATGGAAATCAGTGGTATAGCACGGAACATTGAAGAGACCTCAGTGGATTGTTCATTAGTTACCATCCGGTATAGCATCAATTCCTTAGAAGCCCTTAAGGAAGCACAAAAAATTGATGAACAGTCCGCACTGCTTATCGACTCCTTGAGTTTCAGCGACGCAGCACAGCTTGTGCAGGCAGAACCTCAGTTTATGAACGCCCTCAACAGACCTTCCAAATTGGCCATACATCCCGGAGGCTGGCAGTCATGGTCTGCTGGCTGGGAATTGGTAGGGAATGAATCCTTACCCCGTAAAGTCCATGTCGTTCCGGAACTGCTCAAATTCACCAATCGGGATGGGGATAACCCTGGCAAGGGTGAAATTCTGGGACACTTCATCATCTATATCCGTTCCGGCAATACGTACCTCTGTTTTGCCTCTAAAGAAGGGGGAGAGCTGCCGCCCATCACTTACCGAATCGA
>JAAYUZ010000009.1 GCA_012517385.1 Treponema sp.
CTGCCAGTTCGTGCTCCGCGAAATCAGTGGATTCGGGAGTGAGTTTCGGCGAAAAGAAGAACGCCTCAAGGTCGGAAGCCATGGAACCGTCCGTCGAGAACGGTGCCAGCTTAATGCGCTGTCCGGACCGGAACCATGCGGAAACCGCCTTGCCCCTGTCTGCGTGCGGCAGCATGATGACGCAATCGTCAATCGGATGATAGGTCCCTTTGCGTTCACTGATTTCGACCATGGTATTGAGCGGCGGCCGGTACTTTCTGATCAGACGGTACTCGTACAGGATGCTTTCCAGCTCGGAACCGCACCGGCTGACGATGAATGAATCGGCATCGCTGCGCAATTTTTCCAGCTTCTGCGGCGATTCGCCGGTCATAGCCCATATCGGCCAGGGCGTTCACGAGCTCTTCATGGACCGATCCTGTACCGGCGGCAGGCCCAGGACGGACCAGCTTACCCTTTAAGGCAAGAATCATTTTCTGGGCGGTCTTTTTCCCCAGACCGGGCACCGCCTCGAGCCGGGCAATATCCTCGTTTTCCAGGGCTGCTTCCAGTTCATCCTGGCCGATACCGCTTAAGATCTTGACCGCCTGCCGGGGACCGATACCTTCTACCTTAATGAGTTCCAGGAATGCATTCCGCCGTTCCTCGCTGGCAAAGCCGAAAAGCCGCATCTGGTCCTCCCGATGGTAGAGCCATACAAAGAGGCGGGCCTCCTGGCCGGCGGGGGGCAACTCTTCCATATCTAAAAGGGGAACCGCCAGCTCCCATTCAATACCGCCAGTTGTAAGACACAGTACATCCTGCCGTTTTTCGGTAATGATGCCTCGTAAACTATTGAACATGAAAGAGAGTATAGCGGATAAAAGGCCTATGCGTCTATGAAAATCGGGGTGTGGGCACTGCAGAGGGCAGCCCCAAGTGCATCCGCCGCATGGTCCGGTTTAGGAATACTTTCCAGCCCCAGGATGAGCCGCACCAGTTCCTGCACCTGATCTTTGCCTGCGGAACCCCGGCCAACCACGGCCTGTTTAATTGCCAGGGGAGTAAATTCCCGGACCAGGAGGCCCCGTTCAGCCAGAGCCATGGATACCACCCCGCGGGCCTCTGCTACCGGCAGGGCGCTCGTAACATTTTTTGCAAAATAGAGGGTTTCTATGGCCCCTTCACCGGGTTCGTAGAGTTCCAGAATATGTTTAAACTGAGTATAAATAGAAAGGAGCCGCTCGGGCCGTGGAAGATGGGCTTCGGTTTCGATACTGCCGTGGGCAATGTGCAGAATCCGTTGGCCCTGCTGTTCTACCACCCCCCAGCCAGTAGACGCAAGGCCGGGGTCAACGCCAATGATGCGCCGAACCCCGGACTCCAGGGGATTATTCTTCTTCGTAGTCTTCGGGGATCTCAAGGTTGTGGTATACGTTCTGAACGTCGTCGTTTTCTTCCAGCCTATCAATCATTTTCATGACCTTGCCGGTGGCTTCCTTGTCCAGGGACACTTCCGCATCGGGGATCATGCTGATTTCAGCGCTCATGGATTCGAAATTCTTGGCGTTCAGGGCGTTCAGCACCGCTTCAAAATCCTCGGGTGTGGTCGTTACTTCTATGATGCCATCGGAGGCGGTAACATCCTCGGCACCGCCCTCCAGGGCTGCTTCCATAATCTGATCTTCGGTATATTTTTCGCCGTCAAAGGTAATAATACCCTTGCGCTTAAAGAGCCGGGATACAGCACCTGCGGTGGCGAGAGAACCGCCGGCCTTATTCAGAATATTCCGAACATCCGCAGCGGCCCGGTTCTTGTTGTCGGTGAGCACTTCGATAAGAACAGCCACACCCCCGGGAGCATAGGCTTCGTAGGTCAGTTCTTCGTAGTTTACCCCTTCCAGTTCACCGGTACCCTTCTTAATAGCCCGCTCAACGTTATCCTTGGGCATATTGGCGGCCTTTGCCTTAAGAATAGCGGTTCTAAGCCGGGGATTGGAATCGGGATCACCGCCGCCCATCCGGGCTGCGATAGAAATTTCCTTGATTAACTTGGTAAACATCTGGCCGCGCTTTGCGTCGGCGGCACCTTTCTTGTGTTTTATAGTGGCCCATTTACTGTGACCGGACATGATAACTCCTTATATCGGGGGGAATTTGACGATGTATAGTGATACCACAGGGGGGAAAATATTGTCAACCGTCCCGTATTTTACGGTTCTATATAAAATAACGGAACGGTTTTTCAATTAAAAGGGAGGGAATTAGATAGCGTCGAACTTGCCCTTCTGGACGGCCTTTTCGATGGATTCGGTCATGATCCGTTCATACCATTCATAATTAAAGGGATGCTTATTCCGAACAACGGGCTTTAGAACCAGTTCCAGCTGATCCTTACAGGGCTCACAGAGGTCCCGGTCTTTAATATGAAAATAGTTCCGATCCTTGATTGGGTTCTGGATAACGCGTTTGCATACATCACATACAAGGGTCTTCATGGCAAACTCCTTCTTTATAACAGGTATACGCTTTAATGCAGTGTGTCCTGAGGACACCCCTGGCTATCAATTTATAAATAATACTCTATTGCATGAAAAATACAAGTATGAAATGATAGAAATATGACTCATTTTACCTTTACACCCCTGCGCCCCCTTATCATCGCTGAACTGGGTACCGGTCATGGGGGGAGCCTGCAGAAAGCAAAGGAACTGGTAGATGCAGCCCTGGAATCCGGGGCGGACTGCATCAAGTTCCAGCTGGTTTATGCGGATGAAATCCTGCACCCCAACACAGGGGTGGTTCCCCTCCCGGGGGGCAATATCAGACTCTACGATACCTTTAAACGCCTGGAGGTGCCACTGGAGTTCTATGGGGAATTAAAAACCTATATCGAAAAACGGGGAAAACTCTTTCTCTGTACCCCCTTTGGACTCCGCAGCGCCAGGGAATTGGCTTCTCTGAATCCCAGATTGATGAAAATCGCAAGCCCTGAGCTGAACCATCTTCCACTTTTAAAGGAAGTGGCCTCCTATAAGCTGCCTACCATACTTTCCAGCGGGGTTTCCCTCCTTGCCGATATTGAGCTCGCCCTTTCCTGTTTTTCTCCTGATACTCCGGTGAGCCTCCTCCACTGCGTAACCGCCTACCCTGCACCGGAAACGGATTACAACCTGCGGCTCCTGGAAAACCTGCAGCGCATATTCGGCATTCCTGTGGGGGTAAGCGATCACAGTATGGACCCGGTCCTGGTGCCAAGTCTGGCAACCCTCTTTGGGGCCAGCGTCATAGAAAAACACTTCTGCCTTTCTCGGAGCGATGCGGGCCTGGATGATCCCATTGCCCTGCCCCCCGAAGCATTTTCACAGATGGTCCGGGCAGTCCGGTCGGTTCAGCGGAGTCTGGAAGCAAACCTGCCCCTTACCGATGACTTTAAAACCACCGCATCCTTAATGACCACCGAAGCCTTTGTAAGGGTACAAACGGCTCTGATCACAGAGTTAGAGCAGCAATGGGGCAAAGAAACCATTACCGCTATCATTGGTGATGGCATAAAACGGCTTGCGCCATCTGAAAAGGCAAATTATGATAGAACTAACCGCTCCCTTCATGCGGTTCGCCCGATCATGAAAGGAGAGCCGATTAAAGCGGAGGATGTGGCTATACTACGGACCGAAAAGGTGCTCCGGCCGGGCCTGCATCCCCGCTGGCTTGAACAGGTTATTGGCAGAACAGCCCGGCAGGATATACCCGCCGGTGAAGGAATCCGGTTCGAAGATATTTAAAAGTATGAGGAGTTGTTATGAGGAGTTGTATACCATGAATATTCCCACAGGAGCAGCCCAATATCTGGCCCGCTTTGCGGATCAGCAGGTAAGCTGCAGTCAATACGCACTGCAAAAGATGGGGGTTGATAAAACCAGTTCATTCATCAAGATTGATGAATATACAATCCTCTGTGCCCCCTTTCAGCTCGGTTTTAAGCGGGGCATCTTTCTTGCGTCCCTGTCCAAACAGGAGATGACCTTTTTTCAGCGCTATCTGAATGGCATAGTCGGCGTCTCGATGGTTTTTGCACAGGCAAACCGGAAGGAACCGCTCAAGCTCTTTATACGGGGGAGCCTTGCGGCAATTGGCCCCATGAAGGGAAAGGACAATGTGGGGCTCCTTGTGGTGGACTACAAAAACTCCCCCGACGACTATGTAACTATTCTAGGCACCCACCTGGAGTATATGGAACTCTTGCGGGCCAAGTGGGAGGATTTTGGTAAATCGATGATAAAAATGACCCCCGATACGGCCCAGCTCATGGGGTATAACATGTATGCTACCATTACGGAACCCCAGAAAGGGGGAAGCCGTATTCAGGTATTTGCCTTAAGCTCCCAGAAAATTGAACACCTGGAGTCGATGAACAACCCGGAACGGCCGGCGGGAACGGCGGTCGCGTACCAGTTATATTTCCGCAAGTACCGGATCGCCGTGGGGGGCACCATTGAACAGGCTATTCGGCTTCCCACGGGTATTGTAAAAACCCAGGCAAGCCTGGCCTTTAGTCCTGAACTGGTGGAAATTCTCGATGACTATCAGTTTGCCGAACGGGCAAAACGGCTTAACAGTGCTCAGCAATAAGCTTTAAGCCCCTGAGGGTCAGGTCCTTATCGACATAGGTAAATACCCGGGTAAGGGGGGCAATCACGTCGCAGAGGCCGCCGGTAGCGATGACCTGTAAATCTACCTGCAGATCTTCTTTAATCCGGGCAATCATATATTCCACAAGGCCCGTATACCCATAGACAACGCCGGCCTGTATGGCGTGGAGGGTGTTTTTACCATAAGGCGCCGGGGGAACCGCCAGCTGTACATAGGGAAGCTGGGCCGTGTCCCGGGAGAGGGCATTTACCGCAGTACCAAGGCCGGGGGCGATGGCAACCCCCTGCATGGTGCCGGAGGCATCTACGATGGTAAAGGTAAGGGCGGTGCCAAAATCGACCACCACACAGGCCCCTTTGCATGTTGCATAGGCTGCCATGGCGTCCGCCACGAGATCCGCCCCAACCTCATAGGGGTTCACCACGTTGATGGGGAGTTTCTCATAAATGGCGGGGCCCACCACAACCGGAGACTGGCCGGTAAAGCGCTCTACCATGGTAACCATGGGGTCCGTAAGGGAGGGAACCACCGAGGACAGGCATACTTTTCTGAGGCTTTTGGGGTCCAGGTTCTTATCCTGGAAGAGGGACCGAAAGAGGGTTCCGTATTCATCCTCAGTTTTTTTTGCCACCGTATGGAGGCGCCAGCTGTACAAAAGGGACTCACCTTTCCAGACACCGGCAACAATATTTGAATTTCCTACATCAATGGTTAAGAGCATACACGTTCCTCAGCAAAAGCTTTTTCCAAGCACCTTGCCATCGCAGGGCTTGTGTGGCATTATGCTGGCATATTATCAGATTTGGAGCAAGACCATGGCCCCTCTTATTGAACCTCGGGTCCTCAAGGGA
>JAAYUZ010000057.1 GCA_012517385.1 Treponema sp.
GCCGTCACGCAGCCGCTCTGGCGCTGCCCCGGGGCGTCAAGCGCCGCCCTGCAGCCATCCTGCAGCAGCTCTAGCGCTGCCCCGGGGTGTCAAGCGCCGCTCCGCAGCCGCCCCACAGTTGCCCTGGGGCTGTCCCGCAGCCGCCCCGCAGTTGCCCTGGGGTGTCAAGCGCCGCTCCGCAGCCGTCACGCAGCCGCTCTGGCGCTGCCCCGGGGCGTCAAGCGCCGCCCTGCAGCCGTCCTGCAGCAGCTCTAGCGCTGCCCCGGGGGGTCAAGCGCCGCTCCGCAGCCGCCCTGCAGTTGCCCCGCAGTTGCCCCGCAGTTGCCCTGGGGCTGGCCAGCTTTTATGGGCGGCCCTTTTCTTTTGTAAGCCCTACCAGGATAAAGCTTGAAATAACCACTGTGATGGAAAAGAGCCCATAGGATGCAAATCCGATTTGAATGCCATAGGCCGAGGCCAGGGCTGCCATAAGGAAGGGGAACACAAAGGCGCCGACCCCGCCCCCCATGGATGCAAAGGCCACGGCTTCGCTCTGGGTGTTCGGGAAGGCTGACCCTATCCGCATGACTACCATGGGGTAGATAATCGAACAGCCAAGACCGGAAAGAAAAGCCAGGATCCTGGCGAGATTAAGCACAGGACCGCTGGGGGCTGCGAAACCGAGGGCCGAAAGCAGTACCACCGAAAGGCTCATCAATATGGACATGGATAAAAGCATAACACCCTGACGATTCCCCCGGTATAAAAGAGGAACGCCGAAGCGGCCTGCCAACAGGCCTATCCAGAAGAGGGATACCATAAAGGAGCCGCTTGCTGGGCTTGCCTTATAGGTGGACACAAAGTATTCGGCGATCCAGTTTGATATGCCAAGCTCAACCCCCACATAGAGGAGCAAGGTGATAAAACCGAGCCAGTATGCGGGGTGCCGCAGCAGGTCCCGTCGGCCCGAACTTGTGCTGTGGCCCTGGTCTTTCCCAAGGGCGGTAAATGAAAGGGTTGTAATCAGGGTGAAAATTCCGGCGAACAGTAATGCCATTCCCCGGTACACCAGAGTCCAGGAGAGGTTTTGTTGTATAAGTATTCCTACTATAAATGGCCCAATAAAGGCTCCCACCGCAAAGGCTCCATGCATCAGGTTCATAGCCCGGCCATGGCCGGATTTATCCATGCGCAGGGTGGACCAGTTTACAGTGAGTTCCAGAAAACCCTGACCAATTCCAATGCCTGCATTCAGAAGCAGGTTGATGAGGGTCGAGGGGCTTTTTGCAAAAAAGAGGAGTCCCAGAACTTCCAGGACAAGTCCTATGAGCATGGTTGGTTTCGCGCCAATGCTGGAAATGAGAAAGCCCGCCACGTAGGTGGCTACAAAATAGCTCACCGCCCCTGCAGCGATAACCGCCCCCGCGGTTGTATAACTCCACTGGAAGTCCGCTAGAATCTTGGGCAGGGTCGCCCCGATAATAGTCATGGAAATGCCGAATAGAACGAATATAGAAAAAAGCACCGCATAGAGCCTGCGGAATTGGGATTCAACTAATGCCATAATAGTTGATATTTTTCATATAATATGGCCGGTGGTCAATGGGCTGGCGCTCAATGGGCCGGTTACTCAATGATCGGGCGGCATAATACCCCGGCGCATAATACAATACACCATTGCTCAATGGGCTGGCGCTCAATGGGCCAGCGCTCAATACCCGGGCGGCATAATACCCCGGTGCTCAATGCCCGGGCGCGCTTTCTTGACACATATCCCCATTTTGTTTACTTTTTAGAAGCGCCTGGATCCGCTTTTTGTATATGGACCGGGACGCGGAGCAGTATGAATGAACAGCGACACCGCCCTTAACGGGTCAGCGGAGAACGGCACCGTCCGTATCGTCCTGCAGGACCTGGTGTATTATTATCCTCACACAATACACTCTCAGCAATCCCCAGGTTCAAAGCCCGCCCTGAATCATGTTTCCTTTACCATCTATGACGGTGAATATGTGGCAATCCTTGGTGCCAATGGCTCGGGCAAAAGTACCCTCTTAAAATGTATCAACGGTCTCTGCGTTCCCGATGCTGGCCAGGTTTCCGTATTTAAGGACGGTACTGCCCTGGACCCAGCCAGGCCAGCGGACCTCTATCCTATCAGACAGGTTATCGGGACTCTCCTGCAGAATCCGGACGACCAGATTGTGGGCACCGTGGTGGAAGAAGATGCAGCCTATGGTCCAGAGAATCAAGGCCTTTCGGAAGAGGCTGTCAGATGCAGGGTTGCAAAGGCCCTTGCAGATACAAACCTTACCGCCCTCAGAACCCGGCCGCCCCAGTTTCTCTCCGGCGGAGAACGGCAGCGTCTTGCCCTTGCCGGAGTACTTGCTATGGAAACCCCCGTACTCGCCCTGGATGAAGCGGCCTCCATGCTCGACGAAGGCAGCCGGCACGCCCTCATGGACCTTTTAGATGAGCTCTGGCAAAATGGCCGGACCATCCTCCATATCACCCACAACCTGGAAGAAGCCAGCCGGGCCCAGCGCTGTATAGTGCTTCATAAAGGACGCCTCGTATTCAACGGCAGCCCCCAGGACCTCTTTGTGCACCCCGACCTGGAACAATGGGGCTTTCGTATTAACTCAGCCATCGCCACGGTCCGATACCTGGTTAAGCACTTCCCTGGTTTTAAGCCCCTCACGCTGAGCGCGGAACAGGTGGCAGAATCCTTAGCTCCTTTTATTATTCATATTGATGAACAGCCGGTGCCTGCGGCGCCGGTTCATACTGATATTGCGCCAGCCCAGGCGGCGATGACACCGCCGATTCACGCTGGCATGTCGCCTGCCAAGGCGGCGTCAGTCTGGCACCTGCAGGCCGCACAGACTGTCCCGACTGTGGCGGCCCCTGCATCAGCATCCCCCTCGCCGGCGGTGCAGACAGCCTCGCAGCCAGCGGTCCCCCCCTCGCCGGCTGCCTCGCTGGCCGCACAGACTGTCCCGACGGTGGTGGCCCCTGCATCAGCATCCCCCTCGCCGGCTGCCTCGCTGGCAGCCCTCCCATCGCCGGCGGTGCAGTGTGAGAGCCTCAGCCATACCTATCTGGCCGGCACCGCCTTTGCTGCTACGGGGCTGGAATCTATAACATTTTCGTTGCCTGCGGGCACGAGGCTTGCCCTTATCGGCCCCTCCGGTTCTGGAAAATCCACCCTGCTTCGGCACCTGAATGGAATACTCCTCCCCACAGGCGGCCATGTAGCTGTATTCGGGCAGAACACCCTGGATGCCACCGTGGATTTGCGGACCCTGCGCCAGCGCGCTGTGCTTGCGGTGCAGAACCCGGAAAGTGCCCAGTTCGAGACCTATGTGGCCGATGAGGTCTCCTATGGACCCAGAAATGCAGGGATAACCGGAAAGGACCTGGTACAGCGGGTCCGTCAAGCCATGGAGATGGTCGGGCTCCCCTATAACGAATACCGGGATCGGCTTACGAAGGAACTTTCCGGGGGCGAAAAACGCCGCCTTGCCCTGGCAGGTATCCTTGCTTTGGATGGAGCTCTGGTGCTTCTGGATGAACCCTCGGCTGCTCTGGATGGGGAAGGGCAGGAGCGGGTTATCGAGCTCATCAATCTGCTTGCATCCCAGGGCCGAACCGTGATTTCCAGCACCCATTCTATGGAAGAAGCCTGTGCCCACGATCTGGTCGGGGTTCTGCAGCAGGGGCAGCTTATCGCGCTGGGCACACCGGAAGAGATCTTTACCTATCGATGGGATCCATCCTGGAACCTGCGCCAGCCCTGGACGGTCCGATTCAGCCGCGCCCTGGAACAGAAACTGGGACAGCCAGGTCTCTTCCCTGCCGAAACCGCCCTGTCAGCCCCGGGCCTTGCTTCAATTCTGGACCGCATAGTGCTGAGTCAACTTCAATCGTCCCCCCTCGGTCCGAACAGCCAGCCTGCAGAGACAGTGCAGCCCGCCGCGACCTCGCAGGTAAAGACGTTGCAGAAAGAGACGGTGCAGGCAGAGGCGTTGCCATCGGCAAAATTGCCGGTAGCGCCCTTGCAAACAGTGAAGGTGCAGCCCGCTGCGCCTTCACAGACCCCCAGGCCCTTGCAGCTGCCCAGGCGGCGCCGCAAGACCACGGGGATAGAGTTTTTCCGGAACGTAAACTTGGGCCAGTTTATCGATACCCCTTCGAGGCTGCGCGAACTGGGGGCGGGGTACAAACTGGCCGCTACGGTCATCATCCTTTTTGCGGTCATGCTGGTGCCTTCCTCAGTGTTTGCCCTGGCAGTGTTGGGAGCCATCCTTGTTGCAGGGAAGGTCCTTGGCGGGGTAGGGCCGAAACACCTGTTGCGGGGCCTCATTCCGGCAGCCCCCTATATTCTCTTCATGGTCCTCGTACAGGTTTTGTTCCCCTGGCCGGGGGATACCAGCCAGAGCCTATGGCATTGGGCCTTCATCAATCTGTCCCTCCAGAAGCTTTCCCATTCGGCGCTCCTTGTAAGCCGCCTCGCCGCCCTCATGGCGCTCCTGGCCCTCTTTTCGGCGGTTACCCCCATGGTGGAAAGTATCAAGGCGGGGGCCAGGCTGCTCGCTCCCCTGGAACGGTTCGGTATTCCGGTGCAGGACCTGATTCTGATTTTTGGTATTTCCCTGCGTTTTGTGCCCCTCCTGGTGGAGGAGGCCGAGCGGATTGTCATTGGCCAGCTTTCCCGGGGCGGCGGGTACCAGGGACGGAATAAGCTGCGTTCCGGTTTTGCCCTGGTGGTGCCCCTCTTTTTGCGGGCCCTGGAACGGGCGGAGGTGCTGGCCACGGCCATGGAACTGCGGCTCTTTTCGGTTCGGTCCAAGCATGGTGCGGGGATGTAATTACCGCGATTAGATTGTGAATGCCGCATTGCGGCAATGCCAGATTTCTGTAAGAAATCTGTATTATATTGATGGAGGCAAGCCTATGGCAGTCCTACCGGTTCGTAAAATTGCGGTGGCAGGGGTCCTGTCCGCAATTGCAATTGTGTTGGGGGTAACCCGTCTTGGATTTATCCCCTGGTTTTCCGGGGCATCGGTAACCATATTACAGGTGCCAGTCATTATTGGAGCGGTTCTGGAGGGGCCCCTGGTCGGTTTTATTATCGGCCTCTTGTTCGGCCTATCCAGCCTTTTGCAGGCGGCGATTGCCCCTACGGGGCCGGTCGATGTGGCTTTTACCAATCCGCTCATTTCGGTGCTTCCCCGGCTACTCATCGGTCCAGCGGCCTGGTATCTTTATAGGCTTATCCTGGGAAGAAAAGACCCGCGCCAGGCCAGCCCTGTCAGGTACAGCGGGGCCCTCATTGCTGCCGGTCTCGGCGGCAGCCTCACTAATACAATCCTGGTGCTTTCTGCCCTGGGAATTTTCGGATTCTTCCCCTGGTCTTTAATTTTCACCGTTGCGATTGGGAACGGTCCTGCGGAAGCTGCGGTCTCTGCTGCAATTACCCTTGTTATTGTTGCAGCCTATACCCAGATCGGGAACGCTCTGGGTAAATCGAAACTTTCTAAACTGGAGGAATAGTTGATGATAATCGCTGCGGATGTTCGGAATGGCGGGGTGTCTGTAGGACTTGTTTCTGCGGAAGGCCAGTGGCAGGCCATAGTCCGGCTGTCCGCAGTGGACCGCTCGGCCGATGAATGGGCCTTTTTAATCCGGGCCCTCTTTGCCGAGCGGGGCATGGGACTGCAGGATCTAAGCCAGGCGGTGCTCTCATCGGTAGTGCCCGCCTGGACCGGCATTTTTGTGGATGTCCTCGAGGGCTTCCTGCCCCGGGGAGCTTCCTGTCTGGTGGTTGGTCCGGGCATAAAAACGGGACTCCGCATCAGAACCGATAACCCCGCTGAAGTAGGATCAGACCTGGTCTGCAATGCGGTGGCTGCCAGCGCCCTGGTCCCGGTCCCCTGCATCATCATCGATTTTTCTACCACCCTTTCCTTTACCGCCCTGGATCGCCAGGGCGACCTGGTCGGTGTGGCGCTGGCCCCCGGTCTGGAAGCGGCCGCCTCGGACCTCAGGCTCAGGGCCGCCCAGATACCCCAGGTAAAGCTCGAAGCTCCAGAGCGTGCCCTGGGGAAAAATACCGCTGAATCTATCCGTTCGGGGATCATGCTGGGATGGGCGGGTCTGACGGACCGGCTTATCGAAGAAATCAGCCGGGAGATTGCTTCCCCCGGAACTCAGCCCTCCCTGGTCGGCACCGGCTGGTACGACCAGGCCCCGGTCAGGACCCGCCAACCCCTTACCCTCTGGGAAAGCAACCTGGCAATGCAGGGCCTTTACCGCATCGCCATGAAAAACCGGGGGTGAGTGAATACTGGCAGCTTAGTTTATATAAAGAACGTATATACCGATTAACCAGAAACATATATCCTCCAAATTAAAAATATTCAGCATTTTTCTCTTTAGACTAGAAGCAATCAAATAACAAATATATAATTATTTATCAATTGACTGTTTTATGCAGATCTGTATTTGTCAGAATCAAAGGTTTTTGAGCAGTGAGTTTAGGGATTGGTCGCCAGTACGATTGTTGCTGATGTGAATAATTGAACTATAGATATATTAGGATGATTGGAGTAATAGTCTTGAGTAATTACTATAAAAACATTGGTGAAATAGCCTTCTTAGGTGTGATATTACTGGTTCTTACGCGTGTAATTAGTGAGATTTCCTTTCAGTTAGCACAACCCATGTACCAAATCCTACAACACCTCGATCCAGATGGTAGTTTCCTCTATATTGCGATTCATCATATCTTGCAAGGTTTATTTGCCGTGTTTGTTATCCTGGTTATTGCTCAAGTTTTTCGTATTCCTATTACACTATTTGGCTTCAATCTAAATGACTGGCAGTATTCGATTCGAACAGTTTTACGATTTAGTTTTTTTTGGTTGTTTTTACAGGGAAGTGTCGGTGTGTTGTTGATGATTTTTAGTACTGCTTCTGCAGCATTCCATTTTCCTTTAACGGTCAAAAACTTTATTGGTTATTTTGCCTTCCAAATATTACTTTCCGGGACCAGTGAGGAAATTTTATTCCGCGCCCTTGTAATGACACCTCTGATCCTTTATGGCAAACATACGGGAATGACTGAAAAAACGATAGCATGGATTGCTGGTTCTATTGCAACAATAATTTTTATGCTTGCCCATATAAATATTGCTTTTTATCCTTTACGGGTAACTCACTTTAATATTTTACAACAAATAACCGTTCTCATATTTGGTGCATTTTATGCATTTCTGTTTATTAGAACAAAGAGTTTATTAGGTTCCATCTTAGCCCATAATCTGCTTAACGCAGTTATCGTTACCATTGGTCTGATTCTTTTCTTGATCTTTGGTTGAAAAGTTTATATTAAGATTAGTCAGGTGCTGAATATTTTTAGTTTTTCTTCTATAAATTCTTTGGGGATAATACCGGTCTTTTTACCACCAAAGGTATAAATCCGGCAGGTGTAATTATAGGAGTCGGGTTGTTTCCCCGTATAAATATCCCGACCATTCACAAGAATGGTTGGGGAGCCCTGAAAGTTAAGCTCCTCCACCAGCTCTGGGCTGGGAACTTCACGAAGGGTCAAAGCAGATTCTTCTATATTCAAAGCCGGAAGGGCTGCCTTCAGGTTTTCCAGGGTTTTTGCTGCGTTCGGGCAGCCATCAAAATATTGGAATTCAATCATGTTATAAATATATTACAAAATAAGTCATGAAGTAAAGGTTCCCTTATCTTACAATCTCCAGCAGTTCCATAGGTGTGGTAATAAGATGGTCTGCGCCCGCCTTCACCAGTTCTTCTGGTCCCCGGAAACCCCAGGATACACCGACGATGGGGCAGCCCACAGCATGGGCGGTCTCCACATCCACCACCGAGTCCCCCACAAAAAGAGTGCTCCCCTGAGCGGCCCCGATGGCCTCCATGACAGACCGGGTTAAGTCAGGGTCAGGCTTTTTAGGACTATCAATCCTGTCCCCCTGTATAACCGCAAAGGGAATATCGGGAAAGAGGCCCTTCACCACCTGACGGGCCACCGGATCGGGCTTGTTGGTCAGTACTGCCAGCACGAATCCTTCATCAATAAGTATATGAAGCAGTTCCGGTATTTCCGGATAGGGCCGTGAGAACCGCAGGGGAATCTCATCGTAGCGGTCAAGGGCTTCCCTTGCTATTTTGTTGATGAGCGCAGCCCGGTCTGTTTCATCTGCCGGTATCTGTTGGGGCTGGCTCTGGGCTTCCAGGGCCAGGGCTGCGAGCCTTCGGATACCCCAGCCTACCATGTCCGGGTATACCGCAAGGGGCAGGGCAGAGAAACCATGGGACACAAGGGCGCTGTTCATTGCAAGGGCAATATCTTCTATAGTATTGACCAGGGTTCCATCAAGATCAAAAATGATATGACTCGTTTTCATGGTACTTTTGTTTTATACTTATAGCATGAAAGCCCTTACCTTGTCCCTCTTCGCCCTTGCGGCGAGCCTTACCTTGTATGCCACGGAGGTACAGACCATGCAGGTAACCAGCATATTTGCCGCCAATACCCACATCCCGAAAAACTTCACCGGCGAAGGAGCCGATGAGAGTCTACCCCTTCATATTGATGGAATTCCGCCGGAAGCAAAGACCGTAGCGGTTATCATGGATGACCCCGATGCACCGGTGGGAACCTTTGTGCACTGGGTCCTGTGGAACTATCCTGTTTCAGGTCCCAGCCTGGCTCTTTCCCAGAGCTTACCGAAAACGGCAAAGCTCCCCAACGGTGCCCTGCAGGGGATAACCGACTTTGGCCGTCAGGGTTACAACGGCCCCATGCCGCCCCGGGGTCATGGGATACATCACTATCACATCAAGGTCTACGCCCTGGATTCAGCGCTTTCGATTGCAAATACCAGCCGGAAGGCGGACCTGGAACGGGCCATGAAGGGCCATATTCTCGCCCAGGCGGAACTGGTCGGCCTCTATGAACGGAAGTAGCCGAGCTTGTCGCCGAGCCCGGCGATATAGCTAGCCGAAGGGGCACTTAAGCAGTCAGGGGTTCGGTGGAACCTACCTTTCTCATTTCTTGTACCAATTCAAGTCTTGGGATATACTATTCCCATGGCCATAAAGCGTTTACCCATAGGGATGCAGACCTTTTCTGAACTTATCAAGAATAATTATTATTATATTGATAAGACCCCCTTCGTGTATAAACTGGTCTCCTCGGGGAAGTTCTACTTTCTCTCCCGGCCCCGGCGTTTCGGCAAGACCCTCTTTCTTGACACCCTGGCCGAGGCTATGGCGGGTAACCGGGAGCTCTTTAAGGGCCTTTATCTCTATGACAAATACGACTTTAAAAGCCACCCGGTGATCCGGCTCAGCTTTGGGAGTGGGGACTACAGCAAGCTCCAGGCCGAACTCGAAACTGCCTTTGAACTCATGTTTTCCAATAATTACCGGGAGCTTAAACTCCCCAGGCCCGATGCATCAACCTATAAAAATCCCAAGCTGGCCCTGGCGGACCTGATACAAAAAGCCTATGACCGATACGAAGCTCCGGTGGTGGTTTTAATCGATGAGTACGACAAGCCGATTCTGGACAATCTGACCAGACCCGAGGTTGCCCGGGAAGCCCGGGATATCCTTAAAAACCTTTATTCGGTACTTAAAGATTACGACCGTTACATTCGGCTCGCCTTTATTACCGGGGTAAGCAAGTTTAGCAAGTTGAGTCTCTTTAGCGGCCTTAATAACCTGGAAGATATTACGGTGAACCCGGAGTTCGGGGAAATCTGCGGCTATACCCAGGAGGACCTGGAGACGGTCTTTGCCGATGCCATGGAAGGGGCCCGGATGGACCTGGTCCAGCTCTGGTACAACGGGTACTCCTATCTGGGAAAGAAACTCTACAACCCCTTTGATATCCTTCTTTTTTTGTCCAACGGGAAAACCTTCAGCAACTACTGGTGGCAGACCGGGAGTCCGGGCTTTTTAATCGAGATTCTGAAACGGCAGCGCTATTACCTGCCGGACCTGGAAAACTCCCGGGCCAGCGAAGAACTTCTGAATGCCTTTGACATTGACCGCATCGATATTCGAGCCCTCCTCTGGCAGGCGGGGTATCTGACGATTAAACAGGTGGTAGACGATCCTCTTGGGGGCCGGGCCTTTATCCTGGGGGTGCCGAATGCGGAGGTCCAGCGTTCATTAAATGAATATTTTTTAAACTACCTGGGGAACCGGGTTGACTATACGGTCCAGTATCGCAGCCCCCTCATGACAGCCCTGGAGCGGGCCGACATCGATACGGTTGTGAACATGTTAAAAAGCCTCTTTGCGGGAATTCCCTACAACAACTATGTGAACAACGAGATTGTCAGTGCTGAGGGGTTCTGGGCAAGCCTGGTGTATGTCTTTTTTGCAGCCCTTGGCTATCGGGTGGTCTGCGAGGATGCCACGAATCAGGGGAGGATCGATATGACCCTGGAAACCTTTACCGATGTGTTTGTCATCGAGTTCAAGGTGGACTCGGCGGAAGCGCCGTTACAGCAGATTGAGCGCCGCCGCTACTGGGAAAAATACCAAAGTCTGGGAAAGCGGATCCACCTACTGGGGATTACCTTTAGCTCGGAGGAACGGAACATCACGGCCTGGGAGTCGAAGCAGATATAGCGGGTCTTCCGGCCTGTAAACGTGGAAGTTGTTGATCGAGCGGTTTAGGGCTTTAACAGCCAAGGTTTCGCACATAATAGCGGTGGCCCTGAAAGCGGAGGTCTTTCCATCATCGGTGGCAAGGGCTACTCGTATGCTTTCCATGGGCTCTCCCTGTTGTATACAGCGTTGTCTTAAGGGAATAGGATAATTCCCTGTGCCGACGGTTTATTACGGGCTTGCAAAGCCCTATTAGAAACCTTCAAAAACTGCGATTTTTAGAGGTTCCCGATAGTTTTCGCAAGCCCCATTTCTTACATTCTTAGATCCCTATCGGGTACTACACCGAGTGCATTTTTTTAAGCGCCGCCTCGGCGGCCTTGATGATAGGATACGCCGTGGGCGGAGCGGTAAGCAGAGGGTGGGTACCGATCTGGGCGGTAAGCAGGGTATTCACCG
The DNA here is from genome assembly GCA_012517385.1 of Treponema sp. GTDB lineage: Bacteria > Spirochaetota > Spirochaetia > Treponematales > Breznakiellaceae > Gracilinema. The sequence goes on from JAAYUZ010000057.1 coordinate 11,098, forward strand.
TCGCTTTGTTCTGAATGGCAAAACCTATCACGTTGGTGAGCTCTCCGGTACTCAAACCGCCGGCCACATCGGCCCCCAGCAGGATTCCTGACTCCCGGGCAAAGATCAGCTTTACCTTTTGCTTGTGGGTCCCCGCGAGGGTGCCCGGGTGTTTGTCTACCCCTTCAAAAGTACCGGTGACAATATCAAAGCCCTCTTTTTGAGCGTCCTTTTCGATAAGCCCCGCACTGCCGAATCCATGATTTCCAAAGGCGGTTGAGAATATAGAAATGGTTCCCCCAAAGGTTTTTACCACCGACAACCTATAGAGGTTCATTCCAGCGACCCGGGCCTCCGCGCTGGCCACCGAAGCGAGCATCAGCCGGCTGGCTTTACGGGTTACAAAGTCCCGCTTTTCCGCACAGTCCCCCACGGCGAAAATGTGGGGATCGCTGGTTCGCATGTATTCATCAACCCGGATAAAGCCGAGCTTGGTGGTTTCCAGTCCCGCCTTTTGGGCCATATCGATATTGGGCTTATACCCCATGCTCAGAATCACCGCTTCCGCGTCTAGGGTACCGCCGTCGCTTAAAAGGACTCCCCGCACCTGGGACTCTCCCACCAGTTCCTTGACCCCCACGCCACAACGGATCGCAAGGCCCCGTTCTTTCAGCACGTCCTCTACCATAGTGGCAAACTCGTCGTCAAAAGCCAGGGCGAGCAGGTGAGGGAATTGTTCCACGATGGTGACGTTTTTGCCCTTTTTAATAAGTTCGTCCTAAACTTCCACACCGATAAACCCGCCGCCGACTACCACAATCTTTTTGAATTGTTCCAGGTCCTTGATCATGGCATCCAGGTAAGCCTTGTTTTTAGGTACGATATACACGTTCTTTAGCTGACTACCCTTGAGCCAGGCGGGAACGCTGGGGCTTGAACCGGTGGCGAAAACCAACTTTTCGTACCCGCAGGTTTCGCCGGAATTAAGGGTGCAGGTTTTCTTTTCGGCGTTCACCTCTACCACCGCTCCGATCTTTATGGTAACCCCCGCCGAATTCAGGCCCCCATCGGCGACCACATTTTTGTCAGTGCTTTCCAGGGACCCGAACATGTAGGGAATCCCGCAGGGGACGATGGCCTGCTTTTCCTGCCGGACCAAAAGTACCGTCTTGTCGGGGTTGTTCGTTTTTGCCGTTAAGGCGGCCACAATGCCCGAAGGGCCTCCGCCAATTACGATCACATCATACTGATTACCCATTCAAAGCCTCCAAACTGTCTACCAAATTTTGACACCCACAAAGGCGCCACTAACGTTTCTACTTCTGCACAGGAAACCGTGCTTTCAAGACACCACCTACCAACAATGGCAATGGCAGTGCCGAGCAATTTTCATGCCTTTTTTCTTTATTCAAAAAGACTCAAACTGCCCTGTTTGTAGGCCTCGTAGGCCTGTTTAACCGTTTTATCAGCGGCGCCGACGTAGATCTTCAGTTTTGCCCTTTGCAGGACCTCGGCGGCGTTTCCCCCAGGGCCGTTCCCCGTGATAAGCACGTCGGGCCCCAGGTCAAAGAGTTTTTGAGCGGTCTGGGGTCCGGCGCCGTGGGCTACGCCCTCAATGGCCCGGTTATCCACGCTGGAAAGCTCTCCGCTCTCCTCATCATAAAGAACGATAAAATCGGTTCTGCCAAATCGAGCGTCTATAATGGAATCCCACGCGGGACCCTTGGTGGTAAAAGCGATTTTCATGGTTGCTCCTTGGTTTGTTTGTCTAAAAGTTCACCCAGCCTCTGCCAGGCGTTTCTAATCTGGTCCTTGATAGGACTATCCTGCTCATATTCCACGATGGTCTTTTCCGCGATCATGGCCCGGGTAACGCTTTCGTCGTAGGGAAGTACTGCGAGGAGGGTGATGCGCTGGGAATCCAGATACGCGACGATCTTTTCGGTCATCTCTGGATTGATATCCGATTTATTGATGATGCATCCCGCGGGAATTTTAAATTTTTCCACCAGTTCCCACACCCGCTGTAAATCGTGGAGCCCCGAAACGGTGGGTTCCGTTGCCAGCACCACAAAAGAAGCCCCGCTTAAGGATGACACCACGGGACAGCCGACGCCGGGGGAACCGTCTACCAGCACCAGAGCCTTCCCCTGTTCTTCCGCCAGGGCCTTGGCCCGTTTTTTTACCTCCGCCACGAGCTTTCCCGAATTGTCCGAGCCGATCCCGAGCTTTGCGTGTACCATGGTACAGCCTAATCGGGTGGTGGATACAAAAAGCTCTCCCGCCTTTTCCGTGTGGTTGCTGATGGCCCTGGTAGGGCAAACCCGGGAACAGTAGCCACAGCCCTCGCAGGCCAGGCTGTCGATCTCGTATGTTCTTCCGTTGCGGAAAATGGCGCCAAAGTGGCAGACCTGGGCACAACGGCCACAGCCGATACAGGCGGAAGGATCGATCACCGCCACTTCGCCGGAATAAAAGTCCTCCTGAATGGCCATATCCGGCTTCAATAGGAGGTGCATATCCGCGGCGTCCACGTCGCAGTCCGCCGCTACCAGGTTTTTCGATCCTAATACGGTAAAGCTGGCGGTGATGGAGGTTTTTCCGGTACCGCCCTTACCGGATATAACGACGATTTCTTTCATTTTTTACTCCCGCTTTTACTTCCGCCCAGGTTTTTGATATATTCCGCGATTTTCTCTAGTTCCAACCGGAACGCGGGAAGTTCCGTATAGATCCTCTGCCCCCGGGAATAGAGCTCCGCCGCCCTGCGGTCGTTGGGCAAACGGGCGAGGATGGGAATCTGTTCCGCTTCGCAGTACCGGTCTACCGAATCGTTCCCTACACCGTAACGATTGATGACAACCCCAAAGGGCCTACGCATCTGCCGGATTGTCTCTACAGCTAATTTCAGGTCGTTAAGGCCGAAGGGGCTTGGTTCGGTTACCAGGATCACCAGATCCGCGTTCCGGGCGGCTTCGATCACGGGACAGGCGGTTCCCGGCGGCGCGTCGTAAATACGATACGCATAGGAGGAGAAATTATTTTTTACGTACGATTTTGTTTGGGCGATCAGGGGGACCGCCTGTTCTTCCCCAATATCAAGCCGGCTTTCTATAAACACGAGCTTTTCCAGGTCAAAGTGCCTGGTTTCCCCCATTCGGACAGGGACCATGGGCAGGGCTTCTACTGGACAGAGGTCAGAGCAGGCAAAACAACCGTGGCAAAGCTGGGGAAAGACCATGATTTCTCTACCCAGCTTGACGAGGGCATGAAAATTACAAACCCTTTGGCACAGTCCACAGAGGGTACAGACGGAGCTGTCCCACTGGGGAATCTGTTTGTATTTTATTTCCCGGCTCGTTTCGGAGCCCCGGATAAAGAGCCCCGAATTGGGTTCCTCCACGTCCAGGTCCACCAGCACTACCGGTTCGGTTTCGGCGAGCAGGGCGGCCAGGTTAGTAGAAACGGTTGTTTTCCCCGTGCCGCCCTTCCCGCTGGCGATGACAATATCTCCCATCAGCTTTTTTTCCTATCGTTTGAGGTTTTAGCAAAAGTCTGTTACTTTTGCTGAAACCTCTTGCAGTATTTTTACATTAACAATATAATTATTTACATTATATAGAATAGTAGAAATACTACATGTACATCTAAGGGTGCTCTTTCAAAACTCCCTGAGTTTTGAAAGAGCCTTGTTATACAATTCTTCCCGGACCATCGGCTTACCACAGGTGGGGCACTTAATATCGGTGCAGGAGATGCCCGCCTGGTGAGGAACGCGGGTGTTACAATGAACGCAGATACAGTCGCCGCCGGGGCCGTAGGCGCCCCCATTGTTGCGTCCCCGGCCGCCTCCCATTCCGGTGCCACGGCCGCCGCTTATGCCGCCACCCATTCCGGCGCCACGGCCACCACCCATACCACCTCCGCCGCCGCCCATGCCCCGGCCGCCGCCCCGGCCTGTCCCGGGCCCGCCGCCGCCGGCGGGTCCTGTACCATCACCCCGGGGCATGGTTATGGCTCCCCGGCTTTGTTCAGCTCTTCGAGCCGTTTCCGGATGGCCTGTAGTTCCGATTCTAAAAGTTCCGTTTGTCTATTTAGCAGATCCTGTTCTGCCTGGGGCGTTAGTGGCGCCACCGGCGCGGCTCCGTACGGATTGGCCCAGAGGCGGCCGTATCCCAGGCCGTAACCAAAACCGCGTCCAAAACCGTGCCCATAGGCCCGGCCAAAGCCCGCACCGTACCCAAAGCCCCGGCCCAAACCCCGACCTCCGTAAGGATTCATATATCCCGGTACGGTACTCCCGGAGCAATAGCCCGCTCCCCGGCCCGTCATGGGTCCCATTCCGTTAGGACCAGTTCTGTCACCTCTTGGCATAGTAACCTCCCTCCAATCCCCGGCCATATCCGGTCCTACTCCCCTGGCATCCCCACCGATGGTGGCGCCCTGAGTAACAACCAGGCATGGCATAGATTGCTGTATCAAGTTGCCCGGTAATCCAGGCATGCAGTACCACATCCACGTCGCCGGCAATAAAGGAGTACACATCGATACCCAAATCCCGAAGCAAAATCTCCAGGTCCTTCGATATGGCTCCGCAGATCAACTGCTCCACCCCTTGGTCCGCCAGGAAACGAACCTTCTGTGCAGGGGCTTTTTTGGAGATATCAAACTCCTCACCCATGGAACGTCCCCCCACTGAAAACTCCTCGGGCCTGGGACGACCATCCATGGACAATCTGTCCATGGAATGTACATACGGTGCCCTATCCAAAATGAGGAGCCGTTCGGAGGAATCAAAAACCGGTGCGACCCGTCCATTCCAGGGGGTAATTGCCAACTTCATATATTTTATATAGCAATAAACGTGCCAAGAATGAGTCTGTTTAGAGATTTTTTAATTATATAGAGGTAAATGATTTACTAAAATACATATTGATGAGATGGTGAGTGTTGCAATGCAAATGTTGCATGGACGTAACACTGATTTTTTAAAATGTTGCATATATGCGACATAAGGCTCTTTATCTATTTAAGCACTTGATTTATAATATTATAAATGAGGCTCTTTCAAAACTCAGGGAGTTTTGAAAGAGTAACCTTAGATGTACATGCAGTATTTTTACTATTTCTATTCTATATAAATAGTTGCATTGTTAATGTAAAAATACCACAAGAGGTTTTTGCAAAAGTAACAGACTTTTGCAAAAACCTCAAATAATACTATTTAACCAGAGAGGAGTAGTATGATTGGCCAAATTACTGCTAACGACCTTAAAGTTAAAGGTATATCTGCAATATGAAAGCCTGGCCAAATTAACGGATAAAATGTTTCTTCCACCGTGTTACCAGCGATACTATATTCAACCAGGAAAGCGGATCTAGAGAGACAACGGATCGAAACTACTCCTCACAAGTGGAGTGGAGTTTAACAACGATTTGGATGCCACACTAGCGTTCCTCAAAATTATAAGGTATATCACACCTTAAAATACCCGTAGTGACCCATCAACACCAATCTTGGCCAGAGTTAGTTTGTATTGTCACAACAATTCTGCCCCCAATATCGCGTTGTCCTAGTGTCGCAAAAGTGCTACAATACAGCCATGACCGATATTATATTGGAAAGCATTTCCGACGGGGTCTTTACCGTGTATTCCCAGTGGCGCATCACCTCTTTTAATCGGGCGGCGGAGAGTATTATTGGCATCAAACGGACCGAGGCTATCGGTAAGCTCTGCCACGAGGTCTTTAAGTCCAACATGTGCGAAAGCCTCTGTCCTCTGCGAAAAACCATGCAAACCAGTAAGCCGGTCATCAATATGGAAGGGTTTTGTATTAACCCTGGAGGAGAGCGGATCCCCATCAGCGTATCGACCGCCCTACTCAAGTACGAAGCGGGTAAGGTCATCGGCGGGGCAGAGACCTTCCGGGATCTGCGGGAAATTGAGGAGCTTAAACAACAGTTAGACTCGGACCCCATAAAGAGGGACCTTACAAGCCGCAGTCCTTCTATGAGGTCCGTTCTGGAAATGCTTCCCACCGTGGCGGGGAGTTCCTCGGTTATCCTGATAGAAGGGGAGACCGGCACAGGAAAGGAGGTGACCGCCCGGATGATTCATCGCCTCAGTCCCCAGGCGGCGGGCCCCTTTGTGGCGGTTAACTGTGGTGCTCTGCCGGATACCCTGTTGGAATCGGAACTCTACGGCTACAAAAAGGGGGCCTTTACCGGGGCCGATCGGGACAAGATGGGCCGCTTTAAGCAGGCCGATGGGGGCACCCTTTTTTTGGATGAGATCGGGGAAATTTCCCAGGCCATGCAGGTCAAGTTGTTGCGGGTACTGCAAGAAGGGGTATACGAAAGCCTGGGAAGTACCAAATCGGAGCGGAGCCGGGCACGAATTCTCTGTGCCACAAATCGAAACCTCAAACAAATGGTCGAAGAAGGCGCCTTTCGCCGGGACCTTTTTTACCGTATCAATGTGATCACCCTCTCTCTGCCGCCCCTGCGGGAACGTCGGGAAGATATACCCGACCTTGCGGAATATTTTTTGCGGAAGTACCGTATAAAAATGGGTAAAACGATCCAGGGTTTTAGCGAGGATGTGTACAATGCATTTTTTGCCTATCCGTGGCCCGGGAATATCCGGGAATTAGAAAACGTGGTCGAACGGGCGGTGGTTCTCTGCAGGAAGCAGCGGATCGATTGCTCTTGCCTGCCCGATGAATTTCAGCCCTATCTGCCGGCACTAGAAGCCAGTGAAGGACCACAAAAAATTGATGGTCCAGGTACCAGCCCAGCCTTGCTTCGTCATTCCACTGCCAAAGCGATGGCCCAGGCTGCCACCCAGGCGGAAACGGAACTAATCCGGCAGGTCCTGGCCAAATTCAACAATAACCGGACTAAGGTAGCCCAGGAACTGGGGATACACCGGGCCACCCTGTATCGGAAGATGAAGCGTTACAAGCTCTTATGACAGAACCACCAGTCGTAGCCCTCGTAGGTTTTAAGCCGCTCCGCCGCGTCCTTTACGGTCTTTGCCGGAGGAATAATCACCCGGTCCTTGATCAGGCTGTTGTTCGGCCAGTCAGCCGGTACTGCTACACCGTTTTTATCTGAAATTTGCAGCGCTTTGGCCGAGCGGACAAATTCGCCGATGTTGCGGCCAATTTCCTGGGGATAATACACCACAAGCCGGACCTTTCCGTTGGGGTCTACGATGAAGACTGCCCGAACCGTATTGGTTCCCTTGCCGGGATGGAGGAGTCCCAACTTTTCCGCGATTGCATCATTAGCCGCAGCGATGGGGAAGGAAATGGAGACCCCAAGCTTTTCCTTAATCCACTCTACCCATTTAATGTGGCTGAATACCTGGTCTACCGACATGCCGATCAGCTTAACGCCGAGATCTGCAAATTCTTTGGCGTGCTGTTCAAAGGCTACGAATTCGGTGGTACAGACCGGGGTAAAATCTGCGGGGTGGCTGAAAAGCAGGAACCATGAACCTTTGAGGTCCTGGGGCAGATGAAGCACACCCTGGGTGGTTACCAGGTCCATTTCGGGAAAATCGTCACCTAAAAGGGGCATAGAAAAGCGTTTTTCTTCCATAGTTACACTCCTTACATTGTAATATGTTTGCAGGCTTCCGCGTATCGGAACCTGCCTTGTTCACAGGAGCGCTGATCATGCAGCACCGACCTAGTGTTCGAAACATATATAGCAAATATCATGCCAAGGTGCTGGTTCTATACAAATCAATATAATATAGTAATTTACAATATATTGATGAATGGGTCTTGCCGTAATACCGAAATATCGGTATTATATACACTGAAATATCGGTGGAGGTACCGAATGGCCGGTGAATCTATCATCATGGACAGCTCCCGCTTGCTGGAAACTATTCTGCAGGCCCTGGGGGAACTGGTGGAATTTGAGCTTGCGGTCATTTTAAAGTATGACGGTAACCAGAACCTTCATGTTATCAAGGCCCTGGGCCCCCTGGCAAACAAAGCTCTAAGCTTTTACGTTCTTTCTCTGGAGGATCGGCCCGACCTGGCGGCGGTGATTTTTCAAAGGCGGGCACACCTCTTCAGTCCCAATGAAGCCCACGTGGATACCTACGCCGATATTCTTGATCTGCCCGACCAGCATTCCTGTCTTATCTCTCCGCTTATAATAGAAGATGAAATCGTGGGGCTTCTTACGTTGGACCACCGCTCCTGCAACCGCTTTAGTCCCGCCATTGTACGGTTCGTAGAAACCCTTTCAAAACTGATGTCCATTGCCCTTATTCAGCTCGATGTATCCAGAAACCTGGCCCAGGAGAACAGCCGCCTGCTCCAGGAGCGAAACCAGCTGCTTCGTGCCGAGTCGGAGGTGTTTTCCCATCTGGTTGGCGAGTCATCCGAATGGAGGCAGGTTCTGGATGCGGTCAAGCTGGTGGCCAGTACCTCCGTGCCGGTCCTCCTCCAGGGCGAAACCGGTACTGGAAAGGAAGAAATTGCAAGGGCTATTCACCGGCTTTCTCCCCGCTCCCGATTCCCCTTCGTCCCCCTTAACTGTTCAGCCTTGACACCAACTTTGGCGGAAAGTGAGCTGTTTGGCCATGAGAAGGGAGCCTTTACCGGGGCCTTAGCGCTAAAACGGGGCAGGTTTGAGCTTGCCCATCAGGGGACTCTTTTCCTCGATGAGATCGGAGACCTGCCCTTGGAGCTTCAGCCAAAGCTGTTGCGGGCCCTGCAAGAAGGGGTCTTTGAACGGGTGGGCGGTGAAAAGCCGGTCCAGGTTGATGTCCGCATCATTGCGGCTACCCATGTGAATTTACAGCGGGCTGTGGAAACCGGTGCTTTCAGGGAAGATCTGTATTACCGGCTTGCGGTGTTTCCCATCGAATTACCACCCCTGCGGAAGCGGACTTCGGACGTTCATGTACTGGCGGATTTCTTTTTGCGAAAAACTCGGGAGCGCTCAGGCAGACAGGTTCTTACCTTAAGCCCGGAAGCCCTGGACAGGATCCAGCGGTACCCATGGCCGGGAAATGTGCGGGAACTTAAAAACGTTATTGAGCGGGCCAGTATCCTTGCGGTGGATGGCCTCATCCGGCCGGAACATATCACGGGCCTCAGAAGCGCCTCCATTCCCGATTCTTCCCAGGTTGATACACCCAGAATGGAGGAACCAAGGCCCCGCCTCCTCAACGAAGCCATGGCAGAGCATATACGGATAGCCCTCAAGGCTAGCGGCGGTAAAATCTACGGCCCCAACGGCGCCGCGGCCCGCTTAGGTCTAAAACCCAGTACTCTCCAGAGCCGGATGAAGAAGCTTGGTATTGGGAAGGAATGGTAGATGCTATCCGCAAGCCTGCATGTTATTTCGCGGTAAGTATTTCCTCCACCTCCAGGGCGATGGCCAGTTCTTCGTTGGTGGGGATGACCAGGGCTGCAACGGCGGAGCCGGTGGCGGAAATAAGGGCCTCGCCCCGGGCGGTGCGGTTCAGCCCTTCATCAAACTTAAGTCCCATCCAGGCCAGGTCCTTGCAGACCCGTGCCCGCAGGTCTGCGTCGTGCTCTCCGATGCCGGCGGTAAAGATGATGCCGTCCAGGCCGTTCATGACCGCCGCGAAGGCTCCGATGAACTTTTTAAGGCTGTAGGCGTAGTATTCCCGGGCGAGGTGGGCCCCCTGGTGGCCTTCGGCTTCGAGCCGTTCCAGTTCCGCCATGTCCGCCGATGCGCCGCTCAAGCCTAAAAGTCCGCTTTCTCTGTAGAGCATATCATACACTTCCTGCGGGCTTTTCCCCTTGTCCATGAGGAGGTCCAGGATGATCCCCGCATCGATGTCTCCTGAGCGGCTCCCCATGGGAAGCCCCGTAAAGGTTCCATAGGTGGCGCTTGTGTCTACCGCGACACCGCCCTGAACAGCGCTGATGCTGCTTCCCCCGCCCAGGTGACAGCTTACAAGCCGCAGTTCCCCTATGTCCCTGCCCAGGAGCTCCGCAGCCCGGCGGCTTACATAGCGGTGGCTTGCCCCGTGGAACCCAAACTTGCGGTAGCCGTATTCGGCAACCACGGAGGCGGGAAGGGGTACAATCTGGTTTACCAGGGGTTTATGTTGATGAAAGGCCGTGTCAAATGAAGCCACATGGGGAATTTCTGGATGCAGGGTCCGGCTTACGCGGATTCCTTCCAGCTGAATGGGATTGTGCAGCGGCGCTAAATGGGAGCAGGCTGCTATATTAGCCAGCACCGCCTCATCAATCTGAACTGCCTGATTAAAGAAACTCCCCCCGTGAACGACCCGGTGGCCCACCGCATCGGGTTTAAGCTCCGGCGGCAGGGAATCGAACATCCATGCCAGGGCCTCCCGGTGGCCCGCCCCGGCTAGAGCCTGTTCCGTCGCGGCTTTGCCCCGGTAAAGGTTCGCTATGTTTGCAGTACAATCGCTGCGGCCGAGGCGGTCCACCGACCCCTTCACCAGGGCCGCCCGCCTTGCCGTATCGATGAGCTGAAACTTAATGGTGGTGCTTCCGCAGTTAATAACAAGAATTAGTTTGTACATAATCACCTCACCTTGCCCATGGGAAACGCCTGTCTGGTAGGGGTGGCTATGGCCCCGGATGCTTTCCGGGCATTTCTGAGTTTTCCCCCGGCCAGGACCCCCAGTGATATATGGCCCCGGATACTTTCCGAGCATTTCCCTTGCATATGTTATCCGCCTTCTGTACATGATAAGTCCCCTCTAAAAACCTGTTGTTTAAGAGGGGGCTCAATATTCATTGTTCCACAGATTCTGGAGAAAAAAACTGAGAGGAAGTATTTCTATACCCTCCACACGGCGAGGTTCGGGGGCGAGGCATACCAGTATGCGGTGCTGAAAGGGAGCCTCTTCGCCGATGGCTATAAGCCCCTTAAACTGACGCCTGTCCGGTACTTCGGTGGCCTTAACCTCTATAGCTATGGTATCTCCGATGATAAAATCCACCTCCAGGTGTTCCGTGGTTCGCCAAAACGTGAGGGACCGATCGTCGCCAGTGTAATCCAAATAGGCCCGCAATTCCTGATAGACCAGGTGCTCTAGGGCCTTACCAAACTCGGCGGTCCCAGGAGTAAGATGGCGAATCCCTGCCAGGCTGTTTCGGACCCCAATGTCAAAAAAGAAGAACTTTCCTGATGAAACCGCTTTCCGTTTCCCGCCCCTTCTCCACGGTTCCAGGACCTCTCCGAGTAGGGTATCGTGGAGTAGATAAAAGTATTCCCGCACCGTTCGAGCGGGGACCGCCGCGTCGGAAGCCCAGACTTCATAGTTTACCTGTTCGCCGGAAAACAAGGCGGCGCTCCGTAAAAATCGAGAAAAGGCATCCAGTTTACGGACCGCGCTTTCGGCGGCAATTTCTTCCTGTAGGTATGCACCGCAGTAGGATTGTAAATCCTGCCAGGGCTCCTGGGACAAATATATTGATGGAAGACCCCCGTATTGTAGAAACCGTTCCAGGTCAAAGGTGCCAATTTCTTTCGAAACCAGGGGGTGTAGGCGCAGAATTCGGGCCCGTCCCCCCAGCAAATTGACGCCCCCCCTACGAAGTTTTCGGGCGCTGGATCCGGTTAGGATAAAACGAATATGTCTATCTTCGATAAGTCCATGGACCTCATCGAGAAGTTGGGGCAGTTTCTGGATTTCATCGATGATAACAATCTGCCCCTCGTCTAATAGGGACACTTCTTCTCGCAGAATAGATGGCCGCTGGGACAAGCGCAGGAATGTTTCGGACCGCAGGAGATCATAATATCGGGCCTGGGGATAGCGCTGTTTTAGCAGATAGGTTTTCCCTGTTAAACGGGGTCCAAAAATAAAGAAGGACCGTTGGATTGAGGGAAATTCAATGATTCTAAGATACTCCATGGTTCTATTATACACAGATTCCCTAAAATTCGCAATAATGTTGCGGAAATTTGGCAAAATTCCGCAGGTATTCTGCGGGAATTGGCATATTTTCCCACTGTTGAATGTTGGGGAACACGCATGTTAGATTTTGACACCGTCATAGACAGGTCCGCTTCGAACGCGGTTAAATGACAAATTCCCGCTTCCTTTCAATTGGTCCACCATATTATACTCCTTTGGGTGGCTGATTTGGAGATGGTGTCGCCTCCCGGTGGCCCGCCCCGGCTAGAGCCTGTTCCGTCGCGGCTTTGCCCCGGTAAATGTTCGCTATTTTTGCAGTACAATCGCTGCGGCCGAGGCGGTCCACCGACCCCTTTACCAGGGCCGCCCGCCCGGCCGTATCGATGAGCTGAAACTTAATGATGGTGCTTCCGCAGTTTAAGGACAAGAATTAGTTTATGCAAAATTTGTTACAGGATTGTAAAATCAATTACCCTGTTTACTTTGCACGAACATTCTGCCATAACTGATAAATCGGCTGTCGGTGCGGTTGTATTGACGGGTTGTTACGCCATTTATACCAACTTCAGGTTTTAATGTGGCATCGATAAATTGTATATTGTCTCCATTAAATTGTATAAACAGAGCTATATGACTGATTTTTCCATCTTCACCCATAAAGAGTAGATCTCCAGGGCTTAGTAGTGTTTGATTAATGCTCTGGCTGTATCGAATAAGTCCATAGGATGTGGTGTCATTAAAAGGAAGGGCAAATCCAAAATCTTCACAGGCATATTGATAACAGCGGATTACTAATCCAGAACAATCTACGACAAGTCGACCTGGTAGGGGGTCCTGTCCGCCCAAAGCATACCCAGTTCCAAGACTTTCATATTGATATGCATATTCTATAGCTCTCTGCCGTATTTCCAATGGAGCGGGAATTAACATACCCTGTGAAAAGGGAGGGAGGGCACAAGCAATAAAAAGGATTCCCATTATAAGTAAAAGAAGAGGTATTCCAAATTTTAGGAGATTTTTCTTGCTCTTGTATACCATCATCAGATACAGTGTAGAGGACATGAGAGACATTTTCCAGATTATAAGGATGCAGTATGTATAACAATATTATCTTTGACCTCTATGGCACCCTCATTGATATTAAAACAGATGAAGAAAGGGCCGAATTCTGGGATTCTTTGGCAGCAGCCTTTAATCGGCTTGGTGCACCCTATGAACCGTCCCTGCTCCGGGAGCGATACCTTACACTGGTTGCGGAGGCCCTGGCGGGAAATACAAAAACTCAATATCCCGATACCCGGGTTTATGGGGTGTTAGATAAACTCCTTAAAGAAAAGGGGGTGATCTCTGATCATACAACGTTGTATCAGCTCTGCCGGCAGTTTCGGCGTTTATCTACCATTTATATAACATTGTACCCTGGCATCAGGGATATGCTCGCAGTGCTTACTGCTGCAGGGAAAAGGCTTTTTATACTTTCTAACGGCCAGCGGGAGTTTTCCGAGGGGGAATTACAGGACCTGGGAATCTATTCCTTTTTTAAGGGTCTTTATTTTTCTGCGGACTATGAAATCAGTAAGCCCGACCCAGGGTTTTTCAGAATACTCCTGCATAGGGAGGATCTCCAATGTTCCGACTGCATCATGATTGGAAACGATCACACCACCGATATCGCGGGAGCAGCTGCGGTTGGAATGGATTCCCTCTATATCCACAGCAACCATTCCCATCCGATTATGGCAGAACAGGTTCCTGCCACATACCGAGTTGTGGCCCCTGGGAATGTGGGTCAGGCCGTATTGCAGGTGTTGGGATTAGTTTCTTTTACTTCCTTATAAACTTGACCTGTTATACGTAATGAATTAATTTTAATACGTATGGAGGTTGTTATGCCCAAAAAACTTACCTTAAACCTTGATGAGGAATTAATCTTGTTTGCCCATTCTTATGCTCAGCAAAATGATATATCAATATCTAGACTTTTCGAAGACTATCTTAAGCGTCTACGTTCCATAGACCAGAAACAGGAACTTAATACGAAAACTGCTGCTTTGTATGGTATTTTCCAGGATTCACCTATTCCAGATAAAAAAGAATTAATGTAATCCCAATTGATGCATCAATTTTGCGGGATTCATTACTATCCCCCATAGATGATTATGAAGATGCGGTTATTGAAGTAAGCTCCATGAAGTCTAACATTGATTACATTATTTCACGCAATATTTCTGATTTTAAATCGTCCCGTATTCCAGTGTACACGCCGGAACAATTTTTACTTGAATAGAGGGTACTCATATGGAATTTAAGATTTCTACCGAACGGGAGGCCCAGTTCATCAATATTACGGGTCTTGTTCAGCGGGCAGTCAGCGAGAGCGGTATTCAGGATGGAATAGCGGTGGTCTTTGTGCCCCATACCACGGCAGGGGTGACCATTAACGAAAATGCTGACCCCGATGTGGTTCACGACATGCTGTTGGGCCTGGACCGGGTCTTTCCCAAAAGCCCCGCCTACCGGCACGCAGAGGGAAATTCCCATGCGCACCTCAAGGCCTCTGCCATGGGTTCCTCCGTCACCGTTATTGTAGAGGCGGGGCAGCTTAAGCTCGGCACCTGGCAGGGCATCTACTTTTGCGAGTTCGATGGTCCCCGCCAGCGCCGGGTCTATGTGCATGGGCTGGGATCTGGCTGTTAACATTATCTTTTTGTAAATTATGTTTGATAAAATGGGTTTTATATGCTATTATATAAAACATGATTAATGAGAAATATATACCCCGCTTAGAATATCTGGAAAAAATAAAACCTTTTATGGGTAAAAATCTTATAAAAGTGCTCACAGGTCAAAGAAGGGTAGGGAAAAGTTATATGCTTTTCCAGATCATGGATGAAATAGCCAGACAAGGGCCTGAAACAAGCATTCTATACATCAATAAGGAACTTCATGATTTCTGGGATCTTCGTACGGGAGAGGACCTTTACCGGTATGCCAGGGCCCATAAAAAAAATGATGGTATGACAGCCCTATTGATTGATGAAATCCAGGAAATTGAACATTTTGAAGACCCCCTTCGGAGCCTTTTAGCAGAAGGAGGCTGGGATATTTATTGTACAGGGAGCAATGCGGAGCTATTATCGGGGGAACTGGCTACCTATTTAGCGGGTCGTCATATTGAAATTGAGATTCACCCCCTCAGTTATCGGGAATTTCTGCAGTTTCATAAACTGGAAAATACGGTGGAGAGCCTGAATAACTATCTTCGTTTTGGAGGGCTCCCGTACCTGGCTTCTATAGGTCTTACGGAAGCGGTTGTCCTGGAATATCTAAAAAACGTGCAATCATCAATTTTGCTCAAAGATGTGGTAGCCAGAGAAAAGATCAGACAAATCGATTTTCTCGAGACATTGCTGGAGTATCTTGCAGACAATGTGGGAAATCTTTTTTCTGCTACTAGTATTTCTAAATATCTGAAATCCCAGCGGATTTCTGTGCCTGTACCAACAATTTTAAGTTATCTGAGGGCTTTAGAGCGTGCCTTTATTATTCGAAAAGCGAGAAGAACCGATATCCGGGGTATGAAAATCTTTGAGGTTGGTGAGAAGTATTATTTTGAGGACCTTGGTTTAAGAAATATACTGCTTGGCAGCATGGGGCCGACTGAAATAGGTAAACTTATAGAAAATGCGGTGTATCTGCATCTCATTGAACGAGGATTCAGGGTAACGATTGGTTGGCTCGATGGGTATGAGATTGATTTTGTAGCAGAAAAAAATGATAAAAAAATCTATGTCCAGGCGGCCTATCTCATTGTAAATGAGGACACGAAAAAGAGAGAGTATGGCAATCTTGAACGGGTTGATGATAATTATCCAAAATATGTAGTTAGTATGGATGAAATCCCGGGGCCTGTTAATGTGCGGGGCATCCGCCAGATTAAGCTCCGGGATTTTTTGTTAGATAATTTAGAATAACAGGACGATAACAGGATGGTCACCGCCAGCGCCGGGTCTATTTGCATGGGCTGGCGGCGAGCTAGTGTTACCGGATAAAGTTGGTGCGGACCTTTGGTTCCTTTTCCGGTTCCGGAACGTGGCCCTGGCCCTGGTCTTTCAGTTTCAGAAGCCAGGCCAGGTTTTTGGCCAGTATCCGCAGGGTCTGCATCCCTTCCTCGTCCTGGGTGACCTCTCCTGGAACAGCTCCATGGATGACATTCCAGTAATTAGATCCGGGGATGAGCATTTCTGCGTACAGGAGATAGTTGTTAAGCTGGTTATAGGCTGCCACACCGCCGGACCTCCGGACCGCCACCAGGGCTGCCCCTACCTTGTGGCGGAACAGATTCCCGTTGGATGAGCTTACATAAAAGGCCCGGTCCAGGAAGCATTTCATGGTGGCGCCGATGGACGCGAAATGGACCGGCGAGGCGATCACGATGCCGTCGGCGGCCTTCATGATCTGGATCCAGTCGTTGATCTCATCGTTGATGACGCAGCGTTCGTTCTTATTTTTGGCACAGCCTCCGCAGGCGAGGCAGCCCCGGATGGGCCTGTCCCCCACCTGTATAATGGATACCTCTATACCCTCTTTGGTAAGTTCTGCCGCGAGACTCTCCAGTGCCTTGTGGGTGTTCCCTTCCTTTCGGGGGCTGCCGTTGAATGCGACTAGTTTCATAACAGGCCCTCCAGTTCTTTAACGAGGCGGCTGAAGGTGTCGCAGGCGGCCTGAATTGGTTCGGGTCTGGACATATCAACCCCAGCCATTTTCAGGGATTCGATGGGGAAGCGGGAACCGCCGGATTTCAGGAAGCTGAAGTAGTCCTCCCGTTCCCGCTTGCCCCCTGAAAGGACCCGTTCTGCCAGGGCCAGGGAGGCGGAGATACCCGTGGCATACTTGTATACGTAGAATGCCCCATAGAAGTGGGGTATGCGGAGGCCCTCCAGGTCACTTTCATCCTCAAAGACCATGGCGGGGCCAAAATATTTGGTCAGCAGGGTGCGATATTCGGAGCGGAGTACATCCACCGTAAGGGGTGTTCCGCCCTCTTCCAGACTGTGGACCCGGTGTTCAAATTCGGCGAACATGGTCTGCCGGAAAAGGGTCGCCAGGATGTCATCGACCCGTTTGTTCACCAGGTATGCCTTAAGTTCCCTGCTGTCAGCGGTTTTCATGAGATGGCGGAAGAGGAGTTCTTCGTTAAAGGTGCTGGCCACTTCTGCTTCGAAGATGGTGTACCCGTAGTGCATAAAGGGATTGTTTTTGGCCGAATACCAGGAGTGCATGGAGTGGCCCCCTTCATGGGCCAAGGTAAAGACGTCACGTATCACATCTTCCTTGTAGTTCATCAATATGTAGGGGTCTCCTGAGTAGCTGCCCGCAGAGAATGCCCCCGAACGCTTCCCCTTGTTTTCATAGCGGTCCGCCCAGCGGCCCAGGAGGCCCGAGCGCAGGGTCTGGACGTATTCATCCCCCAGAGGAGAGAGGGCCTGGGAAATCATGTCCACCGCCTCTTCCCAGGTGGTGTGTTTGGTGGCGGTTTTTACCATGGAAACATACACATCGTAGTGCCGCAGCTCCGATAATCCCAGGGCCTTTTTTCGCAGTTCATAGTAGCTGTGCAGGGTTCCCAGGTTTGCATTGATGGTAGCCACCAGGTTGTCGTAGACCGACTCATCCACATTGTCGGGGAAGAGGGCCATGGCCCGGGCCGATGGGAAGCCACTGATGCGGGCCTTTATTACATCCTGTTTGACCGAGCCGCCATACAGGGCCGCCAGGGTGGTCTTGTGGGCATCGAACTGTTTGTAAAAGGCCTTGTAGGCCCGCTGGCGCAGGTCCCGGTCCGGTTTATCCATAAAGGATGACCAGGTGGATTGTGATAGGGGCCGGGGGCCTTCGGGGGTGTCGATGGTGCCAAAATCGATATCCACATTGGTCAGCACCGAAAAGGCGTCCCGGGGAACCGATTCGCCCTCTGCATGGAGGGCCAGGAGCCGTTCTTCCTTGTCGCTTAAAATGTAGGGTTTCCAGCGGAGGAGTTTCTGCAGGTAAATCCGGTATTCGGTCATCCGTTCGTGTTTAAGGAAGGACTGTATTGATGAGTCGGGGATGGCCTGAATCTCCGGTACTGCCCAGGATGCGGCGGCCTGGGCCCTGGCCTGGGCCATGGCAAAGCGGCCGGTCATGGTGCGGGCTTCGCCGGCCCCTTCGTCTTCGGTCTGCCTGAGTTCGCTGTAATAGGCAAGCCGTTCTTCTAAAATACCCAGTTCTTTATAAAAGTCGAGCCAGTCTGCCAGGGTCTCCGCTGAGCGGCCCAGGGTGCCCCGGTAGGACTCGATCTTTTCTATCATCTTTTCGTAAACCGCAAGACCGTCATACCAGGCTGAATCGGAAGGATAGAGCCGGGAGAGGTCCCAGGTGTATTCAGCAGGGACCTCTGAACGCTGCGGGATGGTGTTTGTATTCATAAAAAACTCCTGTGGTTGTGCGTTTTATGGGATAGATTGTAGGAGACAATACTTGTCTCGTCCAGAGGGTTAATTTCATCTATTTTTAATCAACCCCTAGCAATGTTTTAACCCATTCATTCTACAGTCTGGGCAATCAATACTTATGGAGGATACTATGAAACGGAGCATGATGGTTTCTGCCCTGCTGGGAGCTTTGTTCACCCTGTTTGTGGCTGGCAATCTATTTGCTGGTGGTGCTAAAGAAACTGCGAAACCCGCCAGTATGACAGCACCGGAAAAGAAGGCAGTACAGTA
>JAAYUZ010000058.1 GCA_012517385.1 Treponema sp.
AAAGACACTCCATTGTACTCATCTTATGAATCGTCATATTCAAATACACGATAACAATGATCAGGTCCTTTATTTACAGATTCAGGCTATATGTAAGGACAATCCATCCGAATGTATTGTATCTATGGAAGATGTAACCGAACTGGAAACAAACAGACAGTTAGAAGAAAAGGCACGAAATACCCTGCAATTATTTATGGATAATATTCCGGAACCGGTCATCATTACCGATCAAAATGGGAACATTATTCAGGTAAACAGGAGTCTTGAAAAATTATATGGATATAGCAAAGAAGAAGTTCTAGGGAAAAATCCTCGTATCTTCAATCCTGGCAAAGAAATTTATGAAACCATAGGCCTGACAGAAGAACTCTATTATAAACAGTTTACAGAACTCTGGGAGAGTCTGCTCGATACTTAACGGGGGTTCTGGCAGGGTAGATTAATCAATAAAACAAAAGCAGGAAAACTGCTTACGGTTGATATTTCTATAAAGACGATTTTTGACAAAGCCAAGAAAGCCCAATTTTTTATTGCCCTTCCATACGATATTTCCGACATCGATCAGGAGACGAAATGACAGAAAATTGATCTGTATAACAAATTGGTAGAACTTTCATCCCTTCGGGATAACGAGACGGGTCATCATATGCAACGGGTAGGACTCTATGCCAATTTAATGGCCCGGGAACTCGGAATGCCTGAAACCTACTGTAAGGATCTCGAAATCTTTGCGCCCATGCATGATATCGGCAAGGTTGGTATTCCCGATGCGATTCTCCTTGCTCCCAGGAAATTAACCCCCGAAGAATTTACGATTTTAAAGAACCATACCATTCTTGGACATACTATTTTATCCCGATCACCGGAATTAGAAATGGCAGGGCTCATTTGCAGACACCACCATGAACGATATGATGGTTCTGGTTATCCTGATGGCTTATCCGGCAGAGCCATTCCACTGGCAGCCCGTTTAACCAGCCTTGCAGATGTATACGATGCGCTCAGATCCCGGCGACCCTATGAGGAACCCTGGACCCATGAAGATACCATAGAAGAAATGGTAAAAGGACGGGGAACCCAGTTCGATCCCGAATTATTAGACCTATTCTTAGATTTAGAAAACAACATCCAGGAAATATTCAGCCTTTTACCGGACTAAACACAACCATAGTGCTGTAAACATGCGGCATATACATCTAAGGGGGCTCTTTCAAAACTCCCCAAGTTTCGAAAGAGCCTCGAGACTCATCGGTCAAGCAGCTAAAGTATATGTTCTTTTGTTAATAGTTCTTTAAGCTTGCTTTCCGATACAGGCTTTGTAAGGTAGGCATCGCATTCTTCTGCAAATGAACCCGAAATATGTTTTAGATCATCCATGGCAGTAAACATTATTACTTTGGCATCCCTATATTCTGAAAGGGACGACTCATTCCGCAAGCGCACCAGGAGGTCATGCCCGGTGCCATCGGGAAGCATAATATCAAGAAAAATAAGTTTATAGGGACTTCCCCTGGTAAGGGCAGAATCAAGTTTTGCCATTGCTTCGTGAATGGTTCCAGCCACATCTGCTGTTAAGCCAAGGCGCTTTAATAGGGTAAGCATATAGTTTTGCTGTATCGTCTCATCTTCCACAATCAGAATAGGCTTTTCGCTGTTCATGTATGTACTATATAGGATATAAAAAGGATTTGTCAAACTAAAATCTCCACTTTCTTTATAGTTTCCCCCTAGCCCGCACCCACTTTTAAGCTTTGAAGGCAGATCGTCATCCCACATTTTCCTTGCCCGCCATATAAAAGAGGCATATAATGACCCCAGAGGCACATGATGAAAACCACATTACTGCATTCGTGGCATGAAGCGGCGGGGGCCCGGTTTGCGCCCTTTGCCGGCTTTGATATGCCGATTCAATATCCTACCGGAGCCATAGAGGAACACAAACTGACCCGCCGATCGGTGGGGCTCTTTGATATTGACCATATGGGTCAGGTGATGATCTGGGGGCCTGGGGCCGGTGAAGCCCTGTCCCGCCTTGTCTCAAACCGGATCCTGGACATGAAGGGCGGGGAAGCCCGCTATGCCCTTCTATTAAACGATGCGGGGGGTGTTATCGATGACCTTTTTATATATCGGCTCGCCCCAACGAACACCATGACCGATCCCTGGTTTGTGGTGGTGAATGCTTCCAACAGGGAAACCGATGAGGCCCATTTCAAAGCCCATCTGGCTCTGCCGGTACATGTGCAGGATATTTCCGACGAAACCTACATGATCGCCGTCCAGGGGCCGCGGGCAGTGGAACTCATCGATCATATTTCCGGCATTGCCTTCTCTGCCACAGCCCGTTTTACCATGACCGAAGCCTTTATACATGGGGTACCCTGCAGGATTGGCAGGACCGGGTATACCGGCGAAGACGGAGCAGAGCTCTTTTATCCGGCTGAAAAGGCCCGACAAATCTGGGAGTATATCCTTACCACTGCAAAAGAACTGGGGATCGAAGCAGGCCCCATAGGGCTCGCAGCCCGGGATTCCCTCCGTTTCGAGGCGGGTATGCCCCTCCATGGCCATGAGATCAGTCCCAGCATCACTCCCCTGGAAGCCCTCCTTTCCTGGGCCTGCGACTTTGAAAAGGACTTTATCGGCAAGGCAGCCCTGCTGGATCTGAAATCCCGGGGACTTTCCCGGAAACTGGTTACCATCAATGTAAAGGGTGGGGTTCCCCGGGAAGGCTACCCTGTTCTTGACCAGGAAGGCCGTGAAATAGGAAACTGTGTGGCGGGTATGTACTGCCCTACCACGGAAACTTATTCAGCCAACGCTTTCGTTCCCCCCGCTTTTGCAAAGGTGGGAACCGAACTGGCAGTTTCTATCCGCGGAAGTGCAAAACCGGCGGTCGTTGTACAACGGCCCTTATATGTTCCAACCTACAGGAGAACCAAATGAAATTAGACGAACGTTGTCGTTATGCAAAAACCCATGAATGGGCCCGGAGGGATGGCAGTGAACTGGTCATCGGTGTTTCTGACCATGCCCAGCACAGCCTGGGGGATATTGTATTCGTGGACCTGCCAAAGGTCGGTGTCAGTTTTGGAAAGGGTGCCGCCTTTGGAGTCGTAGAGTCGGTAAAGGCCGCCAGCGATATCTATGTGCCTGTGGCAGGCAAGGTTACTGCGGTAAACACCCAGCTTCAGGATGCA